>JAYURE010000545.1:0-4145 GCA_043756345.1 Deinococcales bacterium
ATCAATGCCTTACAAGGCATCAACTCGAGTCAAGAACTGGCGGTTCGTGTCGGTCTTGAAACCACCAGGTTGCTCGATTCGCCGCACGTCGAACTGATGGGCATCAGGCCGGACCGAATGGCGTTGGAAACCCTTCATTCGAGCGGAGTGTTCGGCTCTGCGCAGCCAGTCATTCTGCCCAAAGGTCGCGGTCTATCCTGGGCGGCCATCGATCAACGCGAGGTCATCCGCAGCGAAAACGCGCTCGAGGACCCACGTGTTTCACTCGAGGGACTGGCCGAAGATCAACCGCCGCACACGCAATTGACCGTGCCGTTGTTTGATTCGCGGCAACGTCCGTTGGGCGTGATGCTGGTTGCCAGGGTCTTGCCGGGTTCGTACTCGGATTTGGACGTGCGCATCGTGCGGGTGATCGCCAATGCGACCGCGAACACTTTGGAACGGGTTCTGAACGCCGAACAACTCGCCCTGCAAAATCGTGAGGGAGACACGCTGCTGACCTTGGCGCGACTGCTCGAGGGTAACAACGAACGGGCGCTCGAACAGGCGCTCGAACAAATCCGGGCGCTAGGTGGGGCCGATGTCAGCCTGCTGGCCAGCGTCAAAAACGGTCTGCTCGAGGTACAGGCCATGGCTGGACAGGTTGGCGCGGCGGCACTCGAGTTGTTGCGCAAACCCGCGACCCTTTCGCACCTTCTGGGCGACGCCATTGCCGATGTGCGCATCACGCTTTCTGGACCGGTCGAGATTCCTGATACGGCGCAAACCCAATCGTTCAAGGGGCTCGCTCAGGCCGGATTGCGCAGTGCCCTGTTGGTCAGCAGCGTCGGCGAGGAGGGCGAGATTTTTGTGCTCGCCCTGTTTCGAGGCAAATCAAGCACATGGACGGCCAGCGAAACCCGCTTGGTGCAAGGTTCAGTCGGGATGATTGGGGCGTTACAGGGCCGCGTGGACCGCCTGCAAAACCTCGAGATCGCCTACGAGCACTCCCTGCGGGCGCTCGGTGTGGCCCTCGAAGCGCGAGACCAAGAGACCGCTGGGCACACGGATCGGGTTGTCGGCATGGCGCTCGAACTCGGTAAGGAACTGAACCTGTCTGACCTCGAGTTGCGCGACCTGCGTTGGGGCGCGTTCCTGCATGACATCGGCAAGCTCAGCGTGCCGGATGCGATTTTGTTGAAACCTGGAAAGCTGACCCCGGACGAATGGCACCTGATGCGTTCACACTCGATGGCCGGGTTTGAACTGACCCTCAACCTGCCGTTCCTTCCCGATGGTGCCCGAGCCGTTGTTCGACACCACCATGAGCGCATCGATGGAAAAGGCTACCCGGATGGGCTTCAAGGCGAACAGATTCCGCTCGCCGCCAGGATTTTTGCCGTCTGTGATGTCTTCGATGCGCTGATGTCCGACCGTCCGTACAAGTCCGCCATGACTTTCGAGCAGACCATGCAGGAGATTGCCATCAGTGTTGAGCGCGGCCACCTCGAGTCCGGCATCGTTGAAGCCCTGGAACGACTGCTCTCCAAAGGCTGGTTCCCGGAGGTTCATGCGGGCGGAACAGTTTCCAAAGTCATGCGGGTCGGCTAAGCGACACTCAAGCTTCTCCTCGGCAAAGGTGTTGCGAACTTCAGTGATCTCATCAGGCTTGTAGGCAGACTACTGTCATGAACCCCCGACATGCACTTGCCGTTTCTTTGGTTACGACCACCGCCATCGCCCTTGTTGCCTGTGCCGCGATTGGTTCGGCGCAAGTGAACGGCGCAAAAATTGAAGCCGTCAAAGAGGGCCTCGAGCGTCCTTGGAGCCTGAACTTCGCGCCAGATGGTCGCTTGCTGTTCACACAGAAGGCCAGTGCTAAACTCTCGAGCCTGGATTTGAAGACTGGAACCGTCAAGGTTCTCGGCAATGTCGCTGGTGTCAGATCCGACGGCGAGGGCGGTCTGATGGGTCTCGAGTTGGCACCGGATTTTGAGAAGAACAAACAGGTTTTCGTTTGTTACTCGTACTTCAAAGGTCAAGCCAGCAGCGAGAACCGCCGCAACCGCATCTCGAGATTTACGCTCAGCGAAAGCGGACTCGAGGCCGAGAAAATCATCTTTGATGACATGCTCGGTTGGAGCAACCACAACGGTTGTCGTGTTGCCCTCGGCCCGGATCAAAAGTTGTATTTCACCATGGGTGACGCCGCGAATTTTCCGCCCGGGCCGATCAAAGCTCAAGACAAAAACGTGCTCGCCGGGAAAACCTTTCGCCTGAACCTGGATGGCAGCATTCCAACCGACAACCCGTTCTACTCGAGCGCTTCCGGTCAGGCTCGAGCCACCTGGAGCTTCGGACATCGCAACCAGCAGGGTTTGGCATTTCAACCCGGCACCGGCGCACTGTGGAGCACCGAGCACGGTTGGAACTCTCGAGACGAGTTGAACATCGTCAAAAAGGGCAAGAATTACGGCTGGCCGTATTGCGCCGGAACCCAAACGTATGGCAAAGCCGAACGTGTGCCTTCTGACGGCAATTACCCATGTACCGGTGAAGGGTTGAGCGCCGAAAATTACCAACCCGCTGTAAAGGCGTACAATCCCGAATTTACGGTCGCCATGAGTGACATGGTTTTCTACACAGGCAAGGCTTTCCCGAAATGGAAAAACAACCTCTTCTTCGTGACCCTGAAAACCGGGCGTGTTTACCGGCTCGAGCTTGATGGTGAAAAAATCGTGAATGAAGAAATCCTGGTTGATGGACAATTCGGACGGCTTCGAGCGATCACCCAAGGCCCAGATGGATTCTTGTACTTCTCGAGTGATGCAGGAGATTTCTCGAGCATTTACCGAATCAGGCCCCAGTAGTTTTCGCCTGCCATTCACGTTTGAGCAGCGCGTACTGAAACTCATCGATCCAAATCCCATTCACGCGGTAACTCTCGAGCGATCTGGCCTCGAGCCGAAACTGATGCCGGTCCAATAAGCGTTGCGAACGAAGATTATTTTGCGCGGTGAAAGCGATCACCCGATGAAGCTCAAGGGTTGTGAAGGCCAATTCCAGAATTTTTGCGGTTGCCTCAAACGCGAGCCCTTTACTCCAATATGACCGTGCGAGTGAGTAACCCATCTCGGCGGTCTGTGGCAACTCAATGAAATTGAACGCCATGTCTCCAATCAATTCGCCCGAACTTTTCTGCTCGAGCGCAAACTGAAACCAACCGGGTGCGCCCAATTCCTTATCCTTCATCGATTCGATCAGTTTGCGCCCACGTTCGAGCGTGTATTCGCCCTCGAACGCTGTGATCTCTGGGCTGGACCTGATCGCCACGTAAGCCTCGAGATCGTCACTTCGAAAACGTCGAATGTTTAAGCGTTCTGTCTCGAGTTGCAAGAATTCGACGATCATGGCAGCAAGCCGTGCATGTGACTGGCGATGGTCTGATCGTCCGGGCTGGCACTCGTGGCGAGTGCCGCAACCACACCTTGCCTGTCCGCCTCAGAGCGATTCTGCGAGAGTTTCATTTTCCCCTCGAGCCGGGTGATCTCGATCTCAAACGCGACGATGCCACGCATCATTCCATCCATGTATTTCTCGGAAAGAATGCTCGAGTTCCAACCCTTTTCGCCCTCATAACTGCCAATCAGTTCATCGAGCAATTCGCGCACCCGTTCGGGTTCCTCAACAATTTTAGGCCGACCGTAGGCATGAACCGTGACGTAATTCCAGGTTGGAACGCTCGGGTGCGTTTCGTACCATTTGGGTGAGATGTACGTGTGATCGCCCTGAAAAATCACCAGAATTTCAGCGTCGCCTGAGAACGAATTCCATTGTGGATTTGCTCGAGCAATGTGCGTTCGCAGTGTTCCAAATTCGCCAAGTTTGGGCCGAACCACGACCGGCATGTGCGTCGCAAAAGGCATACCCTCGAGCACGCTGACGATGGTCGCAAAACTGAACTGTCGCATCAGATCATGCATCGTGGTTTTGTCGGTCAACTCGAAATGTTTTGGGATGTACATGACGCAAGGATACGACATTGGGTGTAAAATCCTGCTGTGACCCAATTGCTCGAACAGGCATTTGAACAGGCCAAACAATTGTCCGTCGAACGACAAGATGAATTGGCCCAGCAGATCATTCAGGCGCTTGCCGATGAACGC
>JAYURE010000546.1:0-4145 GCA_043756345.1 Deinococcales bacterium
GCTAATCGTTTTAACGGTTCGGTTCACTGTCAGTCGTGGACACCGTTTCGACCGCACTCGAGGTGCTGCTGGCATCGCTGGGTTTCACAGCGATGCTGGCGGGCATGTTCAAAGTCATTTGCGGCATCGGGCCGCGCAGTCCGGCCAGGTCGAACGCATTTTTGATGCGGCGTTTAAATTCCCTCGAGACGCCCCATTGCTCTTTGGGTTGGACTTTAAACAACGTGCGCAGGGTGACGCTGACACCGGTCAAGGCTTGCACGCCGAGCACTTCTGGAGGCTCGAGGAATTTGTCCTTCCAGGCTGGATCGTTGAAGAAATCGGTCGCGGTTTTGCTGATCAATTCGAGCGCGATCTCGAGGTTGACATCTTGCGCAATTTCAACATCACTCACGGCTCGAGCCCAGTCTTTGGACAGGACGCTGACGGTGCGAATTTCGCCGTTTGGGATCACGTGCGCGGTTCCCTCGAGATCGCGCAAAACCGTGGTGCGCAGGCTGACCGCTTCGACCCCGCCCGAAAGTCCGTCCTTGCCGTTGACACGCACGACATCGCCGACGCCGTACTGATCCTCGAGCAGAATGAAAAAGCCGGTGATGACATCTTTGACCAGACTTTGCGCTCCGAAACTGACGGCGAGTCCAAGGATTGAAACGCCTGCGAGCAGTGTCGTGACGTTGAGGCCAAATTCGGACAGAACCGAAATCATCGCAGCAATCACGATGAAGACACGCAGGGTACTGACCAGAATGCCACGCAGCGTCTCGAGTCGGACTTGACGGCGCGAGAATTCTTCGACCCGGGCGAGTGTGACTCGAGTAGCAAGAACATTGGTCAGCCATAGACCAAGGATCGACAGTACCAATGTAGCGACCAAACCGGGCAGGTGTTCGGTCAAACGCTCGAGGATCACGATTGTGGTGGCTCGAGCTTCCTGGCAAGCACGTCAAGCTTCTGCGTGACACGCTCGAGTAGTTTGGCTTCAACGGCCCTGGCTGCGGTTTTGAGGGCGCTCTCAACCGCCAGAGCCTTGCTCGAGCCATGCCCAATGAAGACGAGTCCTTTGACGCCCAGGAGCGGTTGTGCGCCAAATTCGTTCGGATCAAGCCGTTTGCCTACTTCCCTCAATGCGGGCTTGACGAGGGCCGCACCAATTTTCGTCAGGAGGCTGCCGCCGCTCAGGGCCTCGCGGACCCAGCCGAAGATCATCTTGGCTTCCTGTTCGGCGGCCTTCAAGAAGACGTTTCCGGTGAAGCCGTCGGTCACGACAACATCGGTGGTGCCTTTGAAAATGTCTCGGCCTTCGACATTGCCAAAGAAATTCAGTCCCGGAGTGACCTTCAAGAGTTCGTAACTCTCGAGGACCAAAGCGTTGCCTTTGCCTGCCTCTTCGCCAATCGAAAGCAAGCCAACCGTTGGATTCTCGATCCCGTAAATCGCACTGGCATAGGCCGAACCCATCAGGGCAAAACTCTGAATGAAGCTGCCTCGAGCGTCGGCACTGGCACCAACATCGAGCACGCTGACACGGCCCTTGGCGTTTGGAAAATTGGTCAGGATTGCGGGACGTTCAACTCCGGGCAGGCGACCCAAACCAAACAATGCCGAGACGAGTGTCGCACCAGTGTGACCCTGTGCGACCACGGCGCTGGCCCGTCCCTCACGCACGAGACGCACGGCAACGTTGATCGAGAGGTTCTTATTCTTGCGGACTTCGGTAGCGGCATCATCCATGCTGATCACGTCAGAGGCATGGATGACCTCGAGTGGAAAACCCTGGGTTTTGTACTTCTCGAGTTCGAGTTTGATCTCGGTTTCACGTCCAACCAGGATCACTGGAATACCGAGACGCGCCGCTGCAACCGCACCTTCGACCATGGCAGCAGGCGCAAAATCACCGCCCATCGCGTCGAGGGCAATCGGCTTCTCGAGGCTCATCTGCGGGCCTTTGTTGGGTTGAAAATCGTGTCCATACTTGAGGTCAGTGTAACGCTCAACGGACCGAGTGGCGTTCGAGGGCGTAGACCGCCACGACCGCTGTCAGCACACCGATCCAACCGGGGGCGGCACCAAGCTCGAGGTCGATCATCTTGCCAGTTAAACCGCCGAGCCGTCCGGTCAGTTTGCTGCCGCGTTGCCAGGCCGAAATCTCGAGCCCGCCGATGGTGTCACCGAGCCTGCCGGTGACTTGATCGACGCCGCGCATCACGAGGGCTTCGCTGCCGACCGCGCCGCTCAGTTCGCCGCCCCGCAACTCGAGTGAAACAGAAAAACCTTTGCTGCCACCGACTTGCCCGTGAATGCCGGTCTCGGTGATATGGAGGTTCAAGTCCTTGCCGAAAATACCGCCGACACGTCCTTTGAGGGCGTCTTGGTCGAGTTCTACACGAATTTCGAGGCCGTCGGATTGACCACCGACGCGGCCAATGATGCTAAAAGTAGGATCGATCTGACTCACGACCGAAGTATACCGGGCAAAATTGCGGGATGGTCGTTGCGAGCAAGAAATCAGGCTCGAGTTGATCTCGAGCCTGACGGAATGGCAATGTGTTTGTGTTCCTCAGTCTTCGCTGCGGCGCAAAAATCCAAGGTAATACGCGAGCGTGGCGAGTGCACCAAGCGCGGCGACGACGTAAGTTAAGGCGGCGGCGGTCAGAACACTTTTGGCTCCGGCGTTCTCCTCGCGGGTCAGGTAGCCGTCCTTCTCGAGGATCAGCAAGGCGCGACGTGAGGCATCGAACTCGACCGGCAGCGTGACGAGGTGAAACAACAAGGCCGCACCGAGACCGGCGATGCCAATCAGCAACATGGTTTGGCCAAACGAAGACGCCAGCATGAAAATACCGATCATCAGGGCGAATTGTCCAAGGTTGGCGCTGACCGACAACACGGGCGCGAGGCGAAAACGAACCACCAACGGCATGTAGGCTTTGGCATCCTGAATCGCGTGACCAACCTCGTGGGCGGCAACGGCGAGCGCGGCCAGGCTCGGTTGGCTGTAATTGCCTTCTGAGAGTCGAACAGCCTTGTGGATCGGATCGTAATGGTCGGTCAGTTGCCCCGGCACCATTTCGACAGAAACGCTTTGCAGGCCGTTGGAATCTAGAATGCCTCGGGCGACTTCGGCTCCGGTCAGGTCACGTCCGTTCCGAATCTTCGAGAATCGACTGTAGGTGCTCGTCAGGTACATCTGGGCAAGCATCGAAGCGCCGAAAATCAAGATCATTAACAAAAAATTCACAGGTCCTCCTTCGGACTTGGCGCTGAGTTTGCGCTCGAGTTCATCCCGAATGGCTTCCGGGAGAACACCAGCACCTTAAGGGATGCTCGAGGCTTTGTCCACAATCCAAAGCACTATTGCAGCACCGTTTCAATCGTGCCACTCGAGGGAATTGCACTCACGGGTTCACGTTTAGATGGTCGGCGAGCATATGATTCAGATGCGAGAGATTGAGGATTTGACCTAAGTCCAAACACATGAACCAGTGACGTCACATTGGCATCAAACGGTGTCTCGCAATGGTCTAGGCCATGAAACTCGTTCCTCTCAATCGAATCATTAAGTATCGCCTAACCCTCGAGCGACTTTAGAGACACCAACGGTATTGGTACACCGTCGAGCTTTTTCGAGAGCACCACGAATTTCATGGCGGTGCGTTCCTCTGACTCGAGGGCCAACTTAACGAACGACGGCACCGTTGAAAGGTCGAGTCCATCCGCTGAGATGTACGAACGTGCAATGGCAATCGCTTTGACGGCCTGGTTGACGGCAAGCGCACCGATGGCTTGAACTTCGACTTCTCCGTGCAGGCGCAACAGGGCGGCGATGGCTCCGGCAACTGAATTTGGACGAGACTGACCGGACACGCGCACCGTTTCCACAAAGACCTCCGAAAGAATAATTGAGCAGCGTTGTTGCGGAAGATCCCAACGTGAAACGCGGCCTTGAGAGCAGACCATTTGCAATACGAAAGTCTAGCAGGTTTTCTAATTTATGAAGAGTTAACACGAATTTATGCTGTCCTGAACTGCAAAAAACGCAACAGGAATTGCAGATTACTCTGCCCGCTCGAGCCCTGTCAGACCAGAGACGGGTGTCACCATGCGGTTCATTTCAGGGATGAGCACTTCAGGAAAGTCGGGAG
>JAYURE010000547.1:0-1533 GCA_043756345.1 Deinococcales bacterium
TTGCGTTTGATGCGTCACCACCGGAAAACCGGCCCGCAAGACGCGCCGCAACAACGCCGGAGTCAACGACCAACGCCGCACGGTTCGCAAACCTTGACGCTCGAGAAAGGTTGTTAATTCCGGCACGGTCACGTTCTTGTCGTTGTACGAACCTTTGAGTGCCGCCGCAATGGTCGCCTGCGGGATGCGAATGCCGTACAACGACAACACCATTTTAGTCGTGACCGGCCCGCAATTGTTGCGGCGTTGATACTCGAAACCCAAATTGCCCGGAACTGAAAACGCTGACCGTGCCGATACAGTCTGTGCCAGCACGGAAGTTGAAGGCAACAAAAGACAAAGCGTGAGGACCAGCAGGAATGTTGGGAATCGCATGACAAAGCTTAAGGCTCGAGGGGGTTTGAAACAGTGAAGCGCATTGCGCAGGTTCGATCTCGGGCGTGCCGGTGTGATAGCGCAGAGCACGTTGTCACAACGTCTTGCGAAACCGCACGCTCGCCAGCACCAACATCACAACCGAAAAAACCATCAATGCGACAATCTCGAGCCATAAACTCTCGAGCCCCGCACCCCGCAGCATCACGCCTCGAGCGATACGCAAAAAATACCGCAACGGAATCAGATATGAAATCGCGGTGAAAAACGGGTTCATGCCCTCGAGCGGAAACAGCAACCCGGACAAGAAAATACTCGGGAACAGGTACGCGATTGTGCCGAACATCGCTTGAATCTGCGTGTTCGTCGCGGTTGAAATCACGATCCCCACCCCGAGCGATCCGAGCACGAACAGAATCGTCGCCAACCCAAGCAACCACAGGCTGCCCACCAACGGCACGCCAAAGACCCAGACGCCAACCACCAGCACAATGATCGCGTCGATCAAGCCGAACAGCAGGTACGGCGCAATCTTGCCGAGCACCACCTCGAGCGGTTTGACCGGCGTGGCGATCAGGGCTTCCATCGTGCCGACCTCGCGTTCCCTGACGATGGCGATGGCGGTCAGCAATACCGTGATTTGCGTCAAGATCAATCCGATCAAACCGGGAACCATGTAGACGGCAGTGCGGTTGTCCGGGTTGTAAAGCGTTTCAACTTTCGGCGAGAGCGGCGCGGTCAATCCCGGCGTGGCGAGCGCCCGACCAGCGATCAATTGCGTGGCGAGTTCTTGTCCGGCGGCTCCGGCTCCAGCCCGCACCTGCGCGGCAACGCTCGGGTCGGAACCATCGACGTAGAGTTTGTACGGCACTGCACGGTTGCGTCGCGCATTCTCGAGCGCTCCGGCTGGAATCTCGAGCACGGCCCTCACCCGACCGGCACGCACGGCATTGATGGCAGCCTCGAGCGAATCGAAGGGTTCAATCTTGAAGCGTTCCTCCGCCGTGAAGCTGCGTTTAAGCGCCGTGCTGATCCGATCATTCGAGGCATCAAAGACTGCCAGTGGAATGTTCTTGATCGAGTTGTTCAGCGCATACCCGAACAAGACCAGCAACATGATCGGCAAGAGGACGATGATTCGCGGCAAAATTGGATCGC
>JAYURE010000548.1:0-1533 GCA_043756345.1 Deinococcales bacterium
GGAGACAACAGCGACCAAGAATTTCGGATCGATAGTCGCGTAGTCCAGATCCCAGGCGCTGTTGAAGCGTTTGGTCGGCAGCTTGGTCGTGGCATAAACGTCCAAATTGTCGTGCGCGAAAATTCCGAAATCCCAACTGGCGGTGATGACCGGACCACCGGGCGGTGCCACGACATCGTTCGAGACGAGTTGTTCGATGCCTCGAGATTGAATCTGCCAGGTGATCGTGTTCGTGGCATTCGTGTCGGTGAACCAGACGCCCGCACCCTGCGCGAGCCAGAGGCGATTAACGTTCTGCGGATCGAAGATCAGTTGGGCGCTCGAGAAGTATCCCTGGCCCGCGTCGCTGTTCGGAATCCATGGCACGTCGTTCACGGCTGGCGCGACGGCTCGGGTCGTTAAGGTCCAATTTTGGCCCCCGTCGAGGCTGCGGTACAGGCCATTGTCGGCATTGATGGCGAGGACTTGGTTGGGTTTGCGCGGGTCGCTGATGACACTATCGAAGTAGGCCGCGTTGACGTTCATTCGTTCGTAAACGCCGCTCTTGTAGCGCCATGCGCCTTGGTTGGTCGCCACGTACAGCACACCCGCCGAGAGTGATGCGCCGTTGAATTGCAATCCATTGCCCGCAACGCTCGAGATGCGCGTCCAGGTCAGACCGGCGTTGATGCTTTTGTACATGCCGTTTTTGCTGCTGCCCGCGTAGATCGTTTTGGTCACGCCCGCAACGGTGCTCGAGGGATCGAAAGTGATGGCGGATACGCCTGGTCCGGTGCCATCTGCTTTGACAGGCAGGCCTTTGGGCAGGGTCAGTTGCGTCCAGGTTGCACCGCCGTTGATGGTGCGCCACAGTCCGTTTTCGGGCGTGCCGAACATGACGATGTTGGCGTTGGCCGGATCGACCATCAATTTCTGATTGACCTGTCGCCAGTCGTCATTCGCATTGAATTTTTGTACGGGAATCGCGGTGCGTGCCCAATTTGCGCCAGCGTTGTCGCTGCGGAAGACGCGACCCAGGATCGCCATGTACGCCCGGTTCTCGTCTGTCGGGGCGCTCGCCACGGCCAGCACACCGCCACCGTCCTCGCTGCCAACGTCGCTTGCGGGCATGGATTGCGCGGTAAAAGATTGCACCCAGGCGTTGTTGCTCCAACGGTACAGGCCGTAGGTGTCGGTCGTGGCGAAACGCACACGGCCCGCCGTGTGGTACGAGAGTCCGATGATGAAACCGCCCGCGCCGGTCTTGAGCGGCTTCCAGATGGTCGGGTTGTTCGGGTTCGGGCCGGGAGGTGTGGTGATGACGTTCTCGCTGACCAGGGTGAAGCTCGAGTCGGCGTACCAGGTATCGAGGGTTGGAGCCTCGAAGTTACTGTTCGACAGAATGTTCTTGCCGCTCGGGTCGAGCAGTTGCGCATCGTCAATGAAGGTCGGTGTGCTGGCTGGACCCGAGTTGCTGATGTTGAAGGTGAATCTCGGAACCGCGCCGATCTGGACCGGAACCGTGCAGGTCTTCCAGGCGACTGAGGCAACGCA
>JAYURE010000549.1:0-1533 GCA_043756345.1 Deinococcales bacterium
CTTCGGCCAAGGCCTCCTTGCCACGAAAAACCCGGCTTTTGGCCGTGCCAACCGCGACACCCTGAATCGCCGCGATCTCCTCGTAAGACAAATCATCCATGAACCGCAACACCAACGCCGAACGGTACTCCTCGGGCACATGCAACAAAGCCGCCCGAATGCGTTCCGAAGTCTGGTTGTCCTCCGCCCTCGAGAGTGGGCTCTGGCGCAATTCCACAACCTCGAAGCCGGTTTCGGACGCCGCCTCGATGCTGAATTGAGGATGGAACTTGCGGCGGTGCTTTTCGATCTGCACATTGCGGGCAATCGCGTACAACCACGGCAAAAATTCCTCACCGCTGCGAAACGTTTTGATGCCACGCCAAGCCCGCATGAAACACTCCTGGGTCAAATCGAGCGCATCCTCGTAATGGCCCTCAAGGTGATACAAGTAATTCAGAATGCGATCCTGATGCTCGAGAATCACCAATTCCCAAGTGTACTGATCGCCGGATTTCAGTAATTCGATGCTGGTTGCATTCATCTCGAGAGACATTACGTGACCTCCGGGGAGAAAGTTCCCAAGGAACTTTCTGAGTAAAAAGTGGAAAGTGTAAAGGCTCGAGCCTCGAGTTTGCCTTGGGTCTTTCCACTTTCCACCTTTCACTTTCCACTATTTGAGTTGGTCCGGGTTCAATCCCAGCAAATCTGCTGGCAAGAACAACCCATCTTTGCGGATCAGTTCGTCATCGAAGTAAATTTCGCCGCCACCGTATTCGGGCGTTTGAATGAACACCATGTCCCAGTGAACGCTCGAGCGATTGCCATTGTCGGCTGGGCCTTCGTAGGCTTGTCCGGGCGTGAAGTGCAGGCTGCCCGCGATTTTTTCGTCAAAGAGTGTGTCCATCATTGGCGTGGTGATGTACGGATTGAAACCAATCGCAAACTCGCCGATAAAACGTGCGCCCTCGTCGGAATCCAGAATTTCGTTCAGGCGTTTGGTATCGCTGCTGCTGGCGTTGACCACCTTGCCATCTTTGAACTCGAGCCGGATGTTCTCGAACTTCGAGCCTTGATAGACGGCGGGCGTGTTGTAACTGATCACGCCGTTAACGCTGTCCTTGACCGGCGCGGTGAAGCATTCGCCATCGGGAATGTTGTGTTCGCCGCTGCAAACAATGGCGTTCAATCCGGCAATCGAAAACTCGAGGTTGGTGTCTTTACTGGTGATGCGCACGCGATTCGCGGCGTTCATTCGGTCTCGCAAGGGGATTTGGGCGCGGTCCATTTTGGCGTAATCGAGGGTGCAGACGTTGAAGTAAAACTCTTCAAAGGCCTCTGTGCTCATGCCAGCCGATTGCGCGAAGGCCGGGGTTGGGTAACGCATGACCGTCCATTTGGTGTTGTTGACCCGGTGCGTGTGAACGCCACGCCAAAGGTGCTTTTGGTAATGCGCCATGCGTTCTTGCGGCACGTCCGAATGCTCGAGGGCGTTTAGGCTGCCGCGAATGCCGATGTAGGCATCCATTTGTTCCATGCGCTTTAATTCCCAAC
>JAYURE010000550.1:0-1531 GCA_043756345.1 Deinococcales bacterium
GGGCGATAGTTCCGCCACAACCAGGCGCATCTCAGGGAGCCTTGCCAGCAGGTGCGCCCGCAACGGCTCGAGCATCACCTCTGACTTGAGAATGCCGCCCATGACGATTTCGGGGGCGATCAGGTTGGTTCGTGCGGCAGTCACCTCGACGGTCTCGGCGAGCGCTTTGGCCCCGCGTTCGACGATCTCGCGTGCGACCGGATCGCCTCGAGGAAGACGAGCAACCCGTCCCATCCGGCGAGGCTCGAGCCGCAACCGTAGATGATATTGAGGTCGGTACTCGGGGCAGTACTCGGGTCGTTGTTCAGGTTGATGCTCAGGTTGATTCTGGAGTCGGCGTTCGGGTTTGGCCGGATCGTTTCGAGTCTTGAGGGCTCGAAGAAATCCTCGAGCGATCCCGTGAAGCGTGTGCCAAAATCGGCAGGCCGAGGACTTCTTTCGCGGCACCCGCACCCGCAGCCTCTTCCTCGGCGCGACCGGCCTGACCAGCCAAGGCATCACCGATCCGAACCCGCTCGAGATCCAAGTCAAACGCGCCATGGCCGCAAGCGCCGAGCGGGTGGTGCTGCTGCTCGAGTCGAGCAAATTTGGGATTCGTTTGCTGTTGCCGCTGCTGACCCTCGACCAGCTTCACGCCGTGGTGACCGACATCGGCGCGACAAACACGGACCTTGAGATGCTGCGCACGGCGGGTCTCGAGGTTCACATCGCCGACTGAAGAACGATCGCCAGACCACGACCCTCGGGTTCTGGTGGCTGGGTAGCCAGGGATGATAATTTCCAGCCCCCTCAGAACCAAGCTTGCGACTTCACCGCATCCGGCTCAGGCCAATGCAACCTTGAACCCCATTGAAATCGGGAAGTGGCTCCCTCCGCGATCCTCAACGCGAAGATGTGAGCCGATCACAATGCTCGAGAAAGAACGTCACATGAAAGGTCGAATGGGTAAGCTGACCGGAGTCCCTGACCGGATTTCGGATATCAGCGGATGAACTCGACCCGGTTTTTTCTTTACGCCACGCCGCCCATTCCTACCGCCCAAAAAAACACCTCAACCCATGCCAACCCAAACCCCGTGGTCCAACCTGCTGAACCTGCTGCGCCCCAAACTCCTTGGCAGGCGAGACGGTCGCCACGTGATCGCCAGCCTGCGCTGGCTCGAGACTACGATGCTCGAGCGTGGAGCGAATCCGGGTTCGTTGCGCAATATCGTTTACCGCGATGTCGGCACGCCCAAAGACAAATCCGTATTGCGCTCACTGCTGATCGAACTGGCTGAAGGTGTCGGACTCGAGCATCACCTACCCACCGTGCAAGAACCTGCCGTGTTTGAACGTGAGGCGCACGCCTTTTTGGGTCGTGAAATGCGAACCATCTACGCCCGTTTCATGGCTGATCCCGCCTGCAAACTGCTCGTGGTCGCCCCGTCTGGGGCTGGCAAAACCATGCTGCTCGATCAACTCGAGGCCGCCCTGCCCAACGCGATTCGTTTGCGACTCGAGGGCGATGTCCTCCCGGCGTTCGAGGCCGT
>JAYURE010000551.1:0-1531 GCA_043756345.1 Deinococcales bacterium
CTTTTTGATACACGTGCGACTGTAGCACCCGGCGTGTCTGAGCCCTGGTCAATTTTGCGAATCACGGTACGAATTTCGCCACGATTAACGGAATCGAAACGAGCGCAATCACAGCGCCGAGACCCTGAGTTCTCGAGAGGTGTTCACGCAAGACGAGCATCGCTAGCAACACCGTCGTCACTGGATACAAACTCGAGAGTGCTGAACCGACATCCAAGCGTCCCATTTGTGTGGCAAGCGCGAACAACAGATTGCCCAAGGTATCCATGCCGCCCGCGACAAAAACGAGCGGTACACTTTGACGCTCGAGCTTGAACTGATGCCGTGTCCACAGCGCCGAAGCCACCACCATCGAAATCGTGCCGAGACGGGCCACAACCAGCGTCCAACTGACATCACCGCTCGAGAAATTCGCGGTCAGAATGAAAAAGGCTCCGAAAGCAATCCCGGCCAGCAACGCGGGCAACAGGTCCGTGAACGAGACTTTGACTCCCGTTTCGGGTTTGGAAATCACGTACACCCCAACGATAGCCAGCGCAAAACCAATCAGTTGCAAGACGCTCGGGCGGCCTTCTGTAAACGCACCAAACAGCATCGAGATCACGTTCGCCACGACCGCCGTGATTGGCGCAACCACGCCCATCTTGCCGCTCGAGAGCGCCTGGTAAAATGCGAGCAGCCCGAATGCGCCGCACATGCCCGCAGTAAATCCAAGTGCGGCATCACGCAAACTTGGGCCAGCCGCGCCGTGCCAAAGTGCGATAGCAGTCATCAGCACAAGCCCGAACGGATTCGAGATCAGCGTCACCGAAATCGGATGCGAGCGTTTGCTGGCCAGACCACCAGAGAAATCGCCCGCGCCCCAAGCGGCAGCGCTGCCGACCGCGAAGATGGCGGCGAGCGTTTCATTCATGACTGCAACGCGAGACGGGTTGTTCTGATACAGATGGCATGGCCCTCGAGCTTACCGCACAAGAATCATCTGGCCGCAGCATCAACCGCAAGTTCAGGTTCAAATACCGGAATCGCATTCGCCGAATTCGAGGCGAGCACCACTTTGACATCCGGGTAACGAATGATCTTGAACCGGCTATTGCGTTGCGCTGGCGTGAAACCCGCGTCGCTAATGTTGCGGATGATTTCGCGTTCGGTGACGCGCACACGGTCATGACCGCCCGCCGCGCTGACCACATTTTCTTCCATCATCGTGCTGCCAAAATCGTTCGCGCCGTAAAACAACCCGACCTGTCCCACCTTGAACCCGAGCGTCGGCCAGGACACTTGAATGTTCGTGATGTTATCAAGTGCCAACCTCGAGACGGCCAGGTTGCGCAGGTACTCGTGGGCGCTCGCGCCGGGTGCCTTGCCGTGTAATCGCGTGTGCTCGGTTTGCAGGGTCCACATCGCAAAGCCCGCGAAGCCGTTACCGCCGTGTACCTTCAGGGCGCGATCCTGTTGATCCCGGATTTTCAGCATGTGACGCGCCCGTTGCTCGAGGGTTTCACCAAAACCGATCACCATCGTCGAGATC
>JAYURE010000552.1:0-4135 GCA_043756345.1 Deinococcales bacterium
GGTTCTTGATGCTTGAGCGTAAAGACCGAAGCGAAGCGGTCGGCCTGCCAATGGGAGATCGCACCCTCTCGACCTTGAATGACACATTGACTCGAGCCGGAATCAGAACACAAACCCTCTGCGTCTACTCGAGCCAAACGAATGCCTGGCCCATGGACTCGCCACAACCGGACGTGATCGTGCTGGCCAGCCCCACCGCCACGCATGCGCTGCCCGAACAGGTGGCCGCTCAAGCCAGACTGATCGCGCTTGGAACCACGACTGCGGCCAGCATTCAGGCTCGAGGTTGGACTTGCCGCACCGCACGCGAACCGAGCGTCAAAGCACTGCTCGAATTGATTCTCGAGTCGAACCTTGCGCGGTGAATATCCAAGTCCTAACGCCTGGGAACATTACGGGCCGTGCCCAAACCCGAAATGATTGTGCTTGGCGTGGTTGATCCCGCCTGTCCAACGGGGGAAACCCGGACTGAAAGTCGAAAATTCACGCCCAACAGCAACGCATTTGCCGCTGACTTGTCAGGATTGTTGCCACGCAGACCGGCACTGAAAACCGTCTGATCGATCCCCGCACTTGGCGAAAAAGACGCACTGCCCATCAGGTCTGTACCAGTCTTCGCGCCACCCTCGAGCTTATTGACCATCCCATCCACCAGCACACCCTCATTGATCGCCGCATCCCAATCAAGTATCGGTAACGTGTCTCGAGCCCATTCAATCGCTCCGGTCCCGTCGAGACCAGTTCGGGCCTCGACCAGCACCCACGGCGCAACGCGGTTGCTGGGCAGGTTCGGCAAATCGGCCAAGAATTTCTGACGGTCCGCCAAGTAAAAGACCACACCATGGTAACGACGCGGCGTGCTGTTCAAACCGTCCGGCACGAGCAATGCGAGCGCATCGGCACCGGTCGTGGCCCCGTTCACACCGCCAAGACCAACGCCGGAAGTGATTTGTTTGCCCGCCGGATAAATGTAGGCCGCCTGATTGATCGTTTCGGCCATACGCGAGGCGGCCATGCGTGCATCCTCGAGCGAACCCGTGCGGGCCTGTTGCGCATCGCTGACCCGTTGGTTGGTTTGTAACAAGGCCGCCGCAATCGTCAAAATAATTCCGAGCACCGCCATGGCCAGCAGCATCTCGAGTGTGGTGAAGCCAGATTTGTGCCTGTCCAGGTTGCTGTTCAGGTGACGGTGTACTCGAGGCATTATTTCCCTACCGGACTCGGATCACCGATGTAGGTTGAAAGCGAGGTCCGGCCCGCCCTCGGGCAATCGATTGTGACCGAGACCTTTCGAACCTTGGGAATATCAGAACCACTGGTTGGAATCAATTCAAACGAAGGCTGTTGTGGTGGGGTTGAGGAAGTATCAATCGTTAATGACAACGTGATCGGATCTTTGGGCACAAAAACGCAACCAAACCGCAACGCCGATGGCAAAGCAGGAACCCTGCCAACGCGAAAATCTGCGCCATCCTGCCACAAACTGCGGTACGAATCCAAGACCTCTCGAGCGACATTGACCGCATAGGTCCGGGTGTCGTTGTTGCGACCCAAGCCCAAAGCCGGGATCAAGCTGACGCCAAGCACAACAATCGAAAGCACACTGATCGCCACCATGACCTCGAGCAACGAAAATCCCCGATTTCGCCGCAGATTTGAGTTGATCTGGCTCGAGTTGATCTGGTCCGAGTGAATCTGGCCCGAGTCGTGTCTCATTGAATCACCGTTTTACCGGTCGTCAGCAACCGCACTTGTGCCTTCCGATCCGCAAACACGGCACGAATGACCACCGGTTTTGTATTGTTCGGACGACCACGCACATCAAACGTGACCGAAGTTTTCGCCAAGCCATTCATCAGCACAGAATCGATGCTCGCATCCCGCTCGAGCCGAACGTTGCTCGAGCTTGTCCCGGAACTGATCGTGAAATCATCACCATCGGCACGGTTTAATAAGAAATTGATGGTCAAGGCCCGCGTTTCAGATTTGGCCCGAGCACCCGTTTCACGCAGTAATTGCGCGATCTGGTTGCTGACATCGCGCATGACCAAACCACGCTGGTACGCCGCGTATTGCGGGAAACCAATCGAAAGTAAAATTGCCAAAATGCCAATCACGATCAGAATCTCGAGCAACGTGAACCCGGCCTGCCGAGAAAAATCGCTGTTCACCGTTTCAAGGCCCATCCCGGCCCCGAGAGTACGTGATGCGCAAGCGCACATCCGAAGGCAATTGCCGCAACGTGAACTCATCAACCCTCAAACTGCTGCCATCTTTGAAACGCAAAACCGGTTGACCACCGGACTGCGCAATCGAATCGACCTGCTCGAGCCGGATTTGATTCGCAGGCAGGGAGTTCATGGGCGTGGTTTCGACAATCGTGCTCGAGACTGTACTACTTGAGCCGCTGCTCGAAGCTGGAGTCTGAACCGGTTTGGTCACACCCGTGGCCGACTGCTCCCCGAACGTCACCGCTGAGGCCGCAACCTGATCGGCCTCGCTCGGTTGCACACCCACCGCCGCCGGTAAATCTCGAGGTGCGGTACTGGAAGCTGGATTCACACGCGCACTGATGACCCGATTGCTGACGGTAGGACGCAACAACGATTGAAAAACCGCAAAACTGCCGAGCGAACAAACCACGACAATGCCCAACAACACCCAGCGGTTCCCAGCGGGAGCCTCGCTTTGACGCGACGGATTCCAAACACCAGTCTGTAACGCATCCTGCTCGCCTTTGGACGGCCAAACACCCGTCTGACGAGAACTCGAGGTTCGTTTGGAATTGACTTGACTCACGGAATGCGGGGTTTTGGCTCGATTGACGGTTTGCCAGCGTTCAACACCGTTCGGATTGCGTCCCAAGGGTGGTTGTTGATGTTCTGGTTTCATGGCGTACTCCGATCCGAATGGATTTCAAACCAATGTCATATTCTGGGTTTCTCGAGTATTTATGGGCAACTCGGTGACTTCGGGCGGAACACGTTAGAACATCCGTCTGAGTCAAACTCCCAATTCGCAGTGATGCCAGTCGTGCCTTGGTACAGGTTAAAACCATAACCACCATTTCGCAAACGATGATCGTAACGCACGGCGTAATTGCACGTGTTTTCGGTTGTGTTCTTACCTGTAACGTAGGTGTCTTTGACATTAATGGTGCTATTTTCCGCATCATCAACCGAGTCGGTCGGGCGTGCGATGCGATCACAGAATCGGAAGGCTTTCTGGTTTTCTTCAGATAAAGTCCCAAGCCATTCCGGGTTGTAATTGTTTCTGCCCGGTGCGAGCACACCCAACTCTCGAGCGATCAACCCACCATTGATGAACCCACCACGTGCCCCAAGTTTACCAGCGATGCGGTTGTTCGCGTACAAGAACGCATCCAACTGCGTGACCTCTCTCGCGTACTTGTATCCTTCGATCATTGCCACACGCAGGTAAGATCCGTCAAAACTGACCCGACCAGAGACTTGCTGACCACCAACTGGTGGATCACCAACGGTTTTCCCAGAAAAATCTTGAATCCATTCCTGATCCTGAAGTGATTTAGGATTTTCGATGATTTTCTTTGCCAACTCTTCCAGGAACTTCGCACCTTTTGGAGCATCTTTCGGAAAGCCTGAAGCTTCGAGTTCTTTGACCAGATCGGCAACCCTTTGCGCTTTCACAACTGCATCAGGAGAGTCTTTGTACCGTTCTGGCGTCACACCGCCATTCTTTGGATCATTTGGATCATCAAAACGAAAACGTGTACGCCAAAGGCCATGTTTGATCTCTTCTTTACCCAAAATCTCCTGGTACTCGCCATCGGACAGCCACCTCGAGAAGCTTCCATCTTTATCGGTCATGCCCGGAGCCAAGAGGTTTGCGTAAACCGCGTCTCCCGAAATGATTTGCACCTCTGTTGATGCAACCTTGCGTCCAAGCTGATCGATGTAACCAGCACCGTCCTTGCGCAACTCCTCACCGCTTCCTTTGCGAACAAACCGATCCTGTGTTTCAAACAATGGGTGTTGGTAGGCCAGTCCAAACTGCTCACGGAAGTAGGCCGCCGCCTGAACATCCCGCCGACTGAGCGGATTGCTTTTCGCATCTTTTTCCGTGAAATTACCCAAAACGATGTTGTTTCCCGCCG
>JAYURE010000553.1:0-4133 GCA_043756345.1 Deinococcales bacterium
TGCGCATCCGCAGCTTATCGAGCGGTCAGTACGCGCAAAATTACTACCCGATGACCTTCCTGGCCGCGAACGGTAAGGTCTTCAACCTTGGACCGGAAAAGACCATCGGTTGGTTGGACACGGGCGGGACGGGCAACTGGCAATCGCTTGGGCAACGCAACGACCCGGTTGGTGGTTCACGCACCTATGGCAACGCCGTGATGTACGACGCGGGCAAGGTCGTTTTGATCGGCGGGGACGATCCGCCGACCGCGACCAGCTTGACCATCGACATCAATGCCGCGACGCCCAACACCACGCAGGTCGGTTCGATGGCCTTCGCTCGACGCCAACACAACGCCACCGTCCTGCCAGATGGCACGGTGCTGGTCACGGGTGGCACCAGCAGTGCTGGCTTCAACAACCCGGCCCAGGCGGTCCTGGCCACCGAACTATGGAATCCAAGCAACGGGCAGTTCAGGAGACTCTCGAGTGCGCAGCAGCCCCGGCTGTACCATTCGATTGCGGTTCTCTTGCCGGACGGACGGGTGCTCTCGGCGGGTGGTTCTGGCAGCGGTGCACCCGTGTACTCCAATGGCGAGATTTTCAGCCCGCCATACCTGTTCAATCCCGATGGCACACCGGCAGCACGCCCGAGCATCACGGGGTTCCCAGGCAGCATCGCGTTCGGCTCGAGTTTCAGTGTCAGCACCGACAGCGAGGATGTCAGCCGATTCAGCCTGATTCGCCTGAGTTCGGTGACACATTCAACCAATTTTGATCAACGGTTGATCAATTTGCCGTTCAGCAGAACCGGAACGCAATCGACCATGACCGCACCGGCGAATGGCAACCTGGCACCTCCGGGGTACTACCTGCTGTTCGCCTTGAATGCCAAAGGCGTGCCGAGTGTCGGCAAGATTTTGAAACTGAATTGAGGCTCGAGTCGAGCGTTGGGAACCTGCGGGTTCTCAACGCTCGTACATCCGTTAAGTATTCGCCGCAGACCTTCACACAACGCCAAGAAATCCGGTGATGGTTCCGGCTCGAGCCTGGCCTGAGGGTTGATACGGGTTTTCATTTTTCCTGACTGTAGCAGGTCGATTTGGTCTGCCATACGCTGACCACCGACGGTAGGGTTTATTGTCACGGTCACGTATTTCTCGTGCTGGACGAAGGCTAAGAAACTATTCATCTGGGCTTTATGTCAGGGGCCTGGAATGTATGTAGGCGTGCCCTTCTGGTCTGATTTCTTCATCTCTTTGCATGGCAATCAAACGCCCCAGAAATCAGCAGAATCGAACCTCAAAACCGAACCTCAAAACCGAACCTCAAGACTGAACCTCAAGACTGAACCTCAAAACTGAACCTCAAAACTGAACCTCAAAACCAAATCAGAAACCTTTCAAAGCAAGCCCCATTTGACTTTCAACACCCTCGGAGAAACCGTGAAGTTCATTCGCCTGTCTACAATCAGCACTGTCACAATCTGCACCGTTCTGCTGGCCAGTGTCTTTGTGGCCTGCACACAACCCAAACCACCAATCATTGTTGATCCACCGATCACAGGCTTGCAGGCCGAAGCCATCTCGAGCAAAGCCGTACAACTCGATTGGGCGAACAGCCAGAAGTTGACGTTTCAACTCGAGCGTGAATCTGATGGCGCGGGCATCGAAGCGGTTGGGGTGATTGAAGGAACATCGTTCACCGATTCCGCCCTGAAACCTGGCGAGACGTACACGTACCGGCTGATGGTGCTCGGCGCGACCGATGCTTCGGGCATATTGGTTTCCACACCGGTCACTGTGCCAATCACAGACGCCGACGAGGGACCAACCGTGCAGGGCATTCATCCTGTGACACTGATTCCGCACAAGGCAGTCACCCTTTTGACTGGACAGAAAATCACCTTCACGGCCATCACCACTGGTGACAACAGCAACAACGTGCGTTGGGAAAGCAGCGGTGGCACGCACACCGCCACGCACAACCGAGCGGTGTTCTCTTCGGACACACAGGGCACGTTTACAGTCACGGCGATCAGCCAAGACGACTCGAGCCAGCACACCGCCGCTCAAGTTCAGGTGCGGGCCGGAGGCTTGAAGGGCATCAATTTGAACGCCACGCCGAACCAATTCAAGCTCGATGATAGCAGCGTGCTCAAGCTTGGCTTTGATGGGCAAGGCTCGTATGGCACTGGGGTCACGTTCACCCTCCTGCCAAACTCGGGCAGCATCAGCAGTTTGGGCAACAACCAATACCGTTTCAAACCAACCGTGCCGGGCACGTACAAGATCACCGCAACCAGCAACCTTGATGACAGCAAAACCACCAGCTTGAATCTCACCGTTAACAGCACCGAACCCGCCGCGATCCTCTCGAGCCTGAAACTGACCGCCTCTGCCAACACCGTGGACCTCAATCAATCCTCGAGCCTGAATTTGGCCTTCACCGGTACTGGTAATTTCGGTCGCGGGATCACCTGGACGACCACGCCATCCGGGACGGTCACTGGAACGGGACCGTACAGTTTCGCTTCTGGCACGCCGGGTCTGATCAACATCAAAGCGACCAGCACGTTTGATCCCAGCAAATCCTCGAGCGTCAACGTGACCGTGCGGGCTCCATTCGGTGGCGCGACCTCGTTGGGCAAATGGTCCGATGTGATCACCATGCCAGCACCCTCGGTTCACCTGGCAGTCTTGCCCAGCGGCAAAGTGATCTTCTGGGAGTACGACGAAAAAACCCCAACAAGTTATCGCTCGAGAACCTATTTGTGGGATGCGGTCAACAATGGCGCTTTCACCCAGATCAACAATGTTCAAACAGCAGTTTTTTGCAGCGGTCATTCCTTGCTGGCCGATGGGCGTTTGTTCGCGGTGGGCGGCACCACCATCACATTGCCCAATGGCGTGTTGCTTGGCTCACGGACCAGCAGTTTCTTTGACACGAACTCGCAAGTCTGGTCTCCTGGTCCTGATCTGCATTTATCGCGTTTCTACCCAAGCACAGTGGTGCTGGGCAACGGTGATGTCCTGGCATTGGGCGGAACGAACGACACCAATGGCGACAGCGTGCTCACACCAGAAGTCTGGCAGGCAAACTCGAGCGTATCCGCGACCGATCCACTGCGATTCCGAAACCTGACCAATGCAGGCTTCGATCAGGAGTACTACCCCATGGCGTACCAGGGAGCGAACGGCAAGGTTTTCAACCTTGGACCACAAAAGAAGATGGGTTGGTTGGACTCGACTGGAACTGGCGAATGGCAACCAATTATAGATCGCATCGATCCGGCCATTGGTTCAAGAACCTACGGCAACGGTGTGATGTACGACAACAGCAAGATCGTACTGATCGGCGGTGCGGACCCACCAACGGCAACCGCCATGAAAATTGACATCACCGGCTCCACACCCAACGCCACGCAAGTCGGATCGATGGCTTTCGCACGACGCCAACACAACGCGACCGTACTGCCAGACGGAACGGTGCTGGTCACGGGTGGCACCAGCAGTGCCGGTTTCAATGACCCGACCAATGCGGTCCTTGCCGCCGAACTGTGGAATCCAGCCACGGGGCAATTCAAGACGCTCTCGAGCGCCAAAGTCCCACGTGTGTACCATTCGATTGCGGCCCTCTTGCCGGACGGTCGGGTGCTCTCGGCGGGTGGTTCTGGCAGCGGTGCGCCGGTCTACGCCAACGGTGAGATTTTCAGCCCACCGTATCTCTTTAACAACGATGGCACACCAGCAGCACGCACAAGCATCACGACCGCACCGGGCAACATCGGGTACGGCTCGAGTTTCAGTGTGACCACCGACAGCGAAGATATCGGACGGTTCTCGTTGATTCGCCTGAGTTCGGTGACGCATTCCACAAATTTCGATCAACGGTTCATCAACATGCCGTTCAATCGCAATGGAACGCAATCGACCTTGGATGTACCAGCAAACCGTAACCTTGCACCTCCAGGGTATTACCTGCTGTTCGCCTTGAACGCCAAGGGCGTGCCGAGTGTCGGCAAGATTTTGAAACTGAATTGAGGCTCGAGCAAGAAGTTGGTTTTTGGTCATGCTCAAACGCACAAGCCCTGTGAGTTAGAACTTCTAAACTTGCTGGTATGAACACTGAAACCTGGTATCTCGAGCTTT
>JAYURE010000554.1:0-4133 GCA_043756345.1 Deinococcales bacterium
GACGAGTGGAAAGTGCAAAGTGGAAAGTAACACCTGAAAACTTTGCTCGAGAGAATGCTGTTGACCTTACTTTGAACTTTTCACTTTCAACTTTTCACCCAGAGGTTTACCCATGCTGACCGATAACTTAGAACAAACTGTCAACCGTGCCATGCAATTCGCTCTCGAGAACCGTCACGAGTACGCGGGGCTCGAGCATTTGATGCTGGCCTTGTTGGACGACCCGGACGCGCAGGCGGTGCTCTCGCGGTGCGGGCTGGATTTGACGGCCTTGCGCACCGAACTCGAGGTTTTTTTGCAGGATTTGGAAGTGGTGCGTCGGGCGAAACCCGTGCCGACCACGGCGTTCTCTCGGGTCTTGCAACGGGCGGTGCTGGCGATGCGTTCGGCTGGGCGCGATCAGGCGAACGGCGCGAATGTCCTCGTGGCGATCTTTGATGAACGCCAATCACGGGTGTACGCGCTGCTCGAGCAATTTGGGCTTTCACGGGTCGATGTAACCAGCGCCATCTCGAGGGGTTCCAGCGTGCGTGGCGTGCCAAACGGTGATGACGAAGCTGGCGTTCCGAGTGGTGGCGAGGACGGTAGCACGGTCGCCTCCAGCCCTCTCGAGGCGTACTGCACGAACATGACCACCAAGGCCACGAACGGCGAGTACGATCCGCTGATTGGCCGCGACAACGAACTGATTCGTGTTTTGCAGGTGCTCTCGAGACGGCAGAAAAACAACCCGCTTCTCGTTGGCGATCCTGGCGTCGGCAAGACCGCATTGCTCGAGGGTTTGGCGCAACGCATCGTGGCGCAGAAAGTTCCGTTTCGTTTGATCGGTTCGGAATTGTTCTCGCTGGACATGGGTTCACTGCTGGCGGGCACGCGCTTTCGTGGCGATTTCGAGGAACGCTTGAAAGCGGTGGTGAATGCGCTCGAGAAGCATCCGAGTGCGATTTTGTTCATTGACGAGATTCACACGGTGGTCGGTGCGGGCGCAACTTCGGGCGGCACGATGGATGCCAGCAATCTTCTGAAGCCAGCATTGACCGGCAAGTTGCGCTGCATCGGCGCGACCACTTTTTCCGAATACAAAGCGTTTGAAAAAGACCGGGCGCTCTCGAGGCGTTTCCAAAAAATCGATGTGCTCGAGCCATCACGTGATGATGCCATCAGAATTCTCGAGGGTTTGCAATCGCGTTTTGAAGAACATCACGGTTTGAAATACGCGCCAGAAAGTTTGCCTCGGGCGGTGGATTTGGCGATGCGGCATCTGGCCGAACGCAAACTGCCCGACAGCGCGATTGACGTGATCGACGAGGCGGGCGCGGCACAAACCTTGCTACCAGAAGAGGCTCGAGTCAGCATCATTCACGAACCGGAAATCGAAGCGGTCGTGGCTCGCATGGCACGAATTCCAGAAAAAACGATTTCCAAAGATGATTCGGAAGTCTTGCGCAACCTCGAGCACGCGCTGGGCAGTGCGGTGTACGGTCAAGAAAAAGCCGTGCAGGAAGTCTCGAGCGCGATCAAGCTCTCACGGGCCGGACTGCGCGATCCGAACAAACCGATTGGCGCGTACCTGTTTTCTGGCCCGACCGGTGTTGGCAAAACCGAACTCGCCAAAACGCTCGCGCTGACTTTGGGCGTGCCATTCCTGCGTTTCGACATGAGCGAGTACATGGAAAAACACAGCGTCTCGAGGTTGATCGGTGCGCCTCCCGGTTACGTCGGATTCGATCAGGGCGGATTGCTGACCGATGCGGTGATGCAGAATCCGCACAGCGTTCTGCTGCTCGACGAGATTGAAAAGGCGCACCCGGATTTGTTCTCGATATTGCTGCAAGTCATGGATTACGGCAAGCTGACCGATCACACCGGCAAGCAAGTTGATTTTCGCAGCACCGTGCTGATCATGACCACCAATGCCGGCGCCAGCGAAGCCAGCGAAAAACTGGTCGGCTTCACCGGCTCGAGCAAAACCGGCGAGGATGCGGCGGCGATCAAACGGATGTTCACACCAGAATTCCGCAACCGATTGGATGCGGTCGTGCCATTCAACGCACTCGAGCCCGTGGTGATGGAATCGATTGTCGATAAATTCTTGCATCAACTCGAGGATCAATTGTTGGAACGCAAGGTTGAACTTTCAGTCACGGCAGCGGCACGAAGCTGGCTGGCGAAAAAAGGCTACGACCGTCTGTACGGCGCGAGGCCGCTGGCTCGGGTGATTCAGGAACGCATCAAAAAACCGGTGGCGAACGAATTGCTGTTCGGGGCATTGGCAAAAGGCGGCAGCCTGAAAGTCGATGTGATTGGCGACGAACTCCAGTTTGAATACTCGAGCCTGACACCGAACCTTTCAGCCACCCTCAACGTAGATTAAAATATGCGAATACAGCGTCCGCTTTTGGCTCGAGCCTGCATGATCATGCTCGTTCTGTTCGGCATCACCGTTGCCGCGTCCAGTCAGAAATCATCCGAGCAAAAACTTTCCGGCCCAGAAATCAAAACGCTACTCGAGAACAACACTGCGCACGGCATTTGGGAAGACCGCGAGTACTTTCAATTTTTTGATGCCAAAGGTCCAACCATTTACCGCGAGGCGGGCAGCGGCGTCAGCTTCGGCGAATGGTACGTGAGTGAGACACAATTTTGTTCGATCTGGTCGCATCAAGTTTCGTGTTACGACGTGCTGCGCGATGATCAAGGCGACGGCAAGCAGTACGTCTGGGTGATCCCAAGCACCAAGCAGCAGTACACGTTCGAGGTCTTTAAAGGCAATCGAATGCCAACTGGTCGCTGAGCCGGTACGTTGAGCCGGTACGCTGAGTTGGTACGTTAGATTTTTCGGGTCACGTTTTGTGGATACTTGCTAAGCTCAAGCATGTTGTGTTCTGAAATCGCATCTCGAGCTTGCCCGGTGATTCGGGCATGAGCAGCAAATCGATTCGTGTCGCCGCCGGGGTCGCCCTGGTTTCCGATGGTCGTATCTTGTTGATGCCGCACCATGACCGCAAGAATCAGATTCGCGCCTGGTATTTGCCCGGAGGCATGGTCGAATTCGGTGAGCGTCTGCGTGATGGGGCGGCCCGTGAAGTGCTCGAGGAGACCGGCTTTCAGGTCGAGGTTGGCGAGTTAATCGATGTGCGTGAGTCGATCAAGTCCGATTACCATGGCGTTCGTTTGACCTTTTCCGGGCAGCTCATCGGTGGCGAGTTGCGTCCAGATCCGAAGCATCACAAACCACCCAAACGCATCGCCAGGGCCAACTGGTTCACACCCGCCGAACTCGAGGGTGTGATCGCCGTGCCAAGCGTGGCGGTGCGTAAAGCATTGGGCCTCGAGCCTTTGAGTCCGGTCACGCCATGGTTGGAAACGATTGAAAGCACCTGATGTTCTCGCGGGTTGCGTTACTGGGAAGACTCGAGACAAACTCGGGATTGGATTCGTGGCGTTCTACTGGAGCATCAAGGCACAACAATTCACTTTGCTTGAAACTCAATTTCGATCATAGACAAACCCGACTCGAGCACTTGCCGCATCATTTCTAACTCGCCGGTGGTCCATGATGGTTCGTACCGTTCGCCAACAGGGGTTGTTGCTGGAAGATTGTTTCCCCAAAATAACTTGTCATAAACGTCATTCGACTCACGGCTGAGTCGAGCCTGATGGGTCTCGGGCTTTGCATGTATTTCGGCCAGATCATCGAAAAAATTCCAGGCATTGAGAAACGCCGAACAATCAACCCCTTCAGCAACCGGGGTATCGCACCAAGTTCGCATAAAATCAAAATCGTAATCCGCAATGTTCTCCGGCTCGAGCGAAAACCCCAAGTGAGTTGCTTTAGCTCGCAGGTCCATACTTGAGTTGGCCGTAAGCAGATTTCCATTTGACAGACGAACAAACCTGTCATGCCCGTCTGTGCTGTACCAGACAACAAAGGTATCGGCAGCGTTTAATTGGACACGACAGGTGTAGTGATGACGTTCCACGTGACTTCAACTGTACAGGAGGTTTGCTAACGTGGGCCGAACGGTTCACGCTGGGGTGCAGCCGCAGAATGGGACAAGCTCCAAAAGTCACCCCCTGCGAAGTAGCGCCCCAGGCCCGCTAGGTGCCGGTGTTGGGGCAAGACGGGGGTA
>JAYURE010000555.1:0-4132 GCA_043756345.1 Deinococcales bacterium
GTCTTGTTCTGCCAGACCAACACCCGATCCTCAAGGTGCGCCTTGACCGCTCGGGCCAACACGCTACGTTCAATGTCACGCCCGACCCGGGTCAATGCCGCCAGGTCATCCCGATGCGAAACGCGCTCGACATCCTGCTCGATGATCGGCCCAGCATCGAGTTCTGCCGTCACGTAATGCGCGGTCGCTCCAATGATCTTCACACCTCGAGCCAACGCCGCCTTGTACGGATTCGCACCCACAAACGCGGGCAAGAACGAATGGTGAATGTTGATCACTGGCATGGAAACCCGCTCGAGAAAATCTTGCGAAATGATCTGCATGTAACGGGCCAGCACCACAAAATCCGCATTGCGACGATCCGATCCAGACCGATCTGAATTTGCTGGGGCATCATCGACTGATTTCAGCAACTCGAGCATTTTCGCCTCGCTCACAGCTTTATCGCCACCGACGACTGGCACGTGATGGAACGGAATGCCAAAACTGCGCACATCCGCCTCGAGATCCGCATGGTTGGAGATCACCATTGGCACGACGCAATCGAACTCGCCACGACGCACACGCCAGAGTAAATCGAGCAAGCAATGATCGTACTTGCTCGCCAGGATTGCCATGCGTTTGGGTTCCGATGAATACCAGAGTTTCCAGTCCATCCCGAACGGTTCAGCCACGACCTCGGCGAAGGCGCGTTCAAATTGTGATTTCGTCAAATCCAAACCCTCGAGAAAAAATTCTTGACGCATGAAAAAGCGTCCACCCTCGGGATCGGTGCTGTGCTGATCGCTGGCGATGATGTTCGCGCCGTGCGAGAACAAAAATTGCGAAACGGCAGCGACGATGCCGCGACGGTCCGGGCAGGAGATCAGCAATCGTGCTGTGTTGGGCCTGGTGATGTTGGGACGAGAGGGTTCTGACATGCGACCAACAGGATACCAGCAATGGGCAAGACTCGCGGCTCGAGGTTATTTTTGTCTTGCATCAAGCTCGAGTTGTTCGGCGCTGCCCATCAATGCCCGCATTTCTTGACGCATTCGTGGTCGATCTTGCGCGTGTTGGTTCGAGATCGCTTCGCGTTTGGCGTGCAATCGGGCGAGCAATTCCTCAACGCTCAAACTCGAGATGCCATCCGATTTCTGTCCAAGCTCGAGCGTCATTCCGTCATGTGAAAATCCAATCTCGAGCCCGAATTGATCAGATAGCTTCTGGCCGAGCGTGTCGTATTCTTCCGGGAACAGGCGAATCGTTTCGTACAGGTGCGTGAAAAACAATTTCTTCCAACCGAGCTTCGCAGCGTTTTCGCAAATCGTCTCGAGCGGCAACAGGACTTTTCTGGCCGGATGATCGGGCGGCAAAACGAACGACTGCGAACCGTCTGGCATCAGCCCTACTTGCACAATCGCGCAGTCCAGATGCTCGAGGCCAGTCAAATCCAGTGTCATGACATGATCTGGGTTGTACAAAAACCTCGAGTTCGCATCCTCGAGCAAAAACGAATACATCGGCATCTCGCCTGAATGTCGCAGCATGGTTACGCTCAAATCCCCAAGTCTGAACGCCTCACGGTCACGCACGCGATGAATCTCGAGGTGCTGGCGTTGGACCGCAAATTGAAACAAATTCAACTCGAGCAGACTCGACTCGAGGTCTTCGGGCAGGTGTGTTGGCACGCCACCCGTTCCTAGTTTGCCCTGGCCCCAACGGGCGATGAATTCCACGGTGCGCACGCCCGCCGTGTGATCCGGGTGGAAATGGCTCCAAAGCACATGCGCGAGGTTTAACGCCCCATCTGCGTGCAAGTTCAATTGCGCGTTCGATTCCTCGGGCGTATCGATCAAAACGCCATGTTCGGGCAACCATAAACTCGGGCCGGTGCGGACATGACGGGACCGTGGATCGCGGCGCATCTCGAGCCGTGCGGCCTGACAGGTGCGGCAATCACAACCGGTTTTCGGTGTGGGTTGCGAGCCTCCCGAACCAAGCACGACGAGTTTCATGCGGGCAGTTTACCGTGCATGCTGATCGCCTCGAGCAGCAAGTTCTTGGCCGCGTCACAATCATTGGCGAACCCGAGCGAGCTTTCGGACGGGATGCGTTCACCCTGCGCGTTCGCTGGCGGCAAGAAGCCAAAACGGTACGCATTCACGCGGTCATTCCACTCGAGCCAGGTTTCAAAGCCATCAATCTCGGCTTCAAAAAGAGTGGTGTATTCGCGTTCCGTCTTGAGCCAGTTGATTGGCACGGGTTTACCTGAAATACGGACGTGGATTGACTGGGATATCGCCGTTGTCACTGACTTCAACCACTTTGAAACCCAATTCATCCTGAGGCAACACCAAGCCACCTCCGACATAACCAATCTGTTGACCTCGAGCAACCGTCGAGCCGACGGCTGGGAGTCCAGAGTCTTGCAGGTTGCTGTAATACGTCACCAATGCGTTCCCACCGGTGAGTCTTGGATCGGTGTGTTGAATGGCAACGCTCGAGCCGGTGTTGGATTGGATCAAACCTGAGAAGATCACCTCACCGGCGGCCACGGCGTACACGGCATCACCGATGTTCTGAGCACGAATGGTCATGTAATCTTGAGCGCCAAATTCTTGAATGACGACACCGCCAGAAACGGGTTGAGAAAAGGGTGCATTCAAACGTGATGGCAGTGCTGCACCTCGAGGACGTGTCGGTGTCGCTGTGGCCTGCCGAGCATCCTCAGCCCGTTGAGCGTCTTTACGGCGTTGCTGATCCTGAATCGCCGCAATGCGTTTCGCCTCAATTTCTCGCTGACGTTTTTCTTCTGCCAACTTCTGTTCATAGATGCGTTGCAACCTCCGACGCTCGAGCACGATCTGCCCGATCAATCCGTTGGCGCGTTCGCTGGCTTGGGCGCTCGCCACGACCGCAATGTTGCGCAATGCCGATTTGCCCGCTTGGGTTTGTTGCAGGCGCGAGATTTGGGCTTGCAATTGCGAGCGAATTTTTTTCAGGCTGTCCTGCTTGGCGTACAAATCCCGGTCGTAGGAATTCAGACTCAACACCAACGATTGATACTGGACTTTCTTTTCGTTCAAAGCCCGAACGTTGTTGTTCAAGTCATCGATCACGCCGACATCCTGATTGCCCAGCGTACCGACATCCCTGGCCTTGGCCAGCAGATCGTAAATGTTCTCGGCCCGGGCCAGCAAGGTCACGTAACGCCTCGAGCGTTCTCGGTCCAGCACGATCATCAGGTTTTGCACGTCTCGTTTTTGTCGCAGGATGGTTTGTTGCAATTCGGCGGTTTGCTGTTCGTTTGCGGCAATATCGGATTGTGTTTGATCACGTTTCGCGGCGACATCGGCCCGAGCATTCTCGAGTTTGCCGATGCTGGCGTTTAAACTGTTAATGTTCGCGTTCAGTTTCGCTTCGGTGCCACTCAGTTGCGAGAGTTCCGCCTCGAGCCTTGCCGCCCGAACCTGTTGTGCGAGTTTCGCCTGTCGTGCCGCCTCGAGATCCTGTTTGAGGTTTTTCAGGGTTCCGCTTGATTGCTGCGAAAACCCCGTGACTGTGAACGCGGCGAGCACGAAAACCATCAACACTCGAGCCAGATTGTGCATCATCATTCTACCTCGCGCAAGTACCGATTCGTGGCGAACAAACTGCCCAGAAAACCAATCATGATGCCCAATACTGTCAGCAGGGCCAACACCTGCAAAACCAGCACCGGTTCACGGATCAACTCGAGAAACGGCACGATTCCAGCCAAGCGTGTGATGCCCTGCAAGTATGCTGGAAAGACGATCAACAGCGTCAACAAACTTGCCAGAGCGCCCAAACCAGCGCCCTCGAGCACGTAAGGTGTGCGAATAAAACCTCGAGTCGCACCGATCAAACGCATGACGTTGATCTCGTCACGGCGGGCGTACATGGCGACCCGAATTGTGTTCAAGATATTGAACAGGGAATTGAGCAGCAAAATCCCAACCAAGCCGTACCCGAAAGCGCGAATCGTGTTGATCGCCGTGATCACATTGTCCACGAAACCCTCGCCATCTTCAACGTATTCAACCCCGGGAATCGCCCGGATTTTATCGGCAATCGCTTTGATCCCAGTGATGCTTTTGAGCTTGATCTGATACCGATCCTCGAGCGGATT
>JAYURE010000556.1:0-4121 GCA_043756345.1 Deinococcales bacterium
TTTTGGTGTCCCAATAATCAATAGTGGGGTTTGATTAAACTGCATTGCCACCCGCATTCGTTCACTGAACCACCAAACCAAAAATGCCACCAACGACGCGACGATGAAAACACCACTTACAGCTAGAAAGGCAGTGTTTGATGTGACCTGACCAGCGTTTGCTGCTACGCCAAACACAATGCCAACTAGGAACAGCGCGACTCCAACAGTGAGCAGATTGTCTTCACGCCGTTTACGGTAGCCGACGTAGGTCAATGCCGACAGACGAAAGTGATTCTTTCCGCCCGATGGTGAGACTAAAACAAGCCATTCACCATTCTCGAGGACGGCTACCGATTCCCCATCCGCACTCACGTCATAGTTGGAAATTAGAGGATTCACACGATAGTTTACGTTTAAATCCGATCTTGAGGACACACCCAGCCTTCTCCGCTCGATTTCTCAAGTCTTGATAAATATGTTGCGAAGTGTATTCAAAATAGAAGGCTCAAAGTGCAAACACTTTGAGCCTTCTGAAAATTAATTGTGCTCGAGCCTGTTAAGCCGGTGCCGCCGCCACCCTCGGAGCGCGTTTCGGTTTGGCCTTCTTTCCATCCACAATCGGCATGGCTTCAATCGCTTTCAACCCGCCGACCAGCGCAAGCTCGAGCACTTCGTCGAGGTGTTCGACGGTGTGAAAACTCATGCTGCGTCGCAAGTGCAATGGAATATCCTCGAGGTCTGCGGCGTTTTGTTTCGGCAGGATCACGTGTTTGATTCCTGCGCGTCGTGCGCCGAGGACTTTTTCTTTCAGTCCACCAATCGGTAGCACGCGACCCGTCAGGGTGATCTCGCCGGTCATGGAAACGTCGTGTCGTGCGGGCACATCGGTCAGTGCAGAAATCAGGCTGACGGTCAGTGCGAGTCCGGCACTCGGGCCTTCTTTGGGAATTGCGCCCGCTGGGATGTGAATGTGGATTTCGCTGTCGTCGATTTTCGTGATCGGAATGCGGAACCGTGCGGCGTTCTTTTTGGCATAACTCAGCGCGGCTCGAGCCGATTCTTTCATCACGTCGCCAAGCTGTCCGGTCAGCACGAGTCCCTTGCCGGGAACGGCGGTGGTTTCGACGAACAGAATATCCCCACCGACGGGCGTGTAGAACATGCCGGTGCTGACACCGACGATGTCTTCTTTGCCTTCGTGTTCAATCGAGTAGCGTTGCGGTCCCAAGTATTTCTCGAGGTCGTTGTCGGTGACGCGAACCCGTTTGATTTCGCTGGTTGCCACCTTGCGGGCCGCTTTGCGCAAGAGCGTGCCGATTTCGCGCTCGAGGGTGCGCACACCCGCCTCGCGGGTGTAATGCTGAATGACTTTATTCAATGCCGAGTCGGTCACGAGCACTTGATTGGGTTTGAGGCCGTTCTCTTCGACTTGGCGCGGCAGCACGTAACGTTTGGCAATCTCGAGTTTTTCAGCTTCGATGTACGAACTGAATTCGATGAATTCCATGCGGTCCATCAGTGGCGCTGGGATTTGCTCCGGGTAGTTCGCGGTCGCAATGAACATCACTTCCGAAAGGTCAAACGGCACGCCCAAGTAGTGATCGACGAAGGTTCCGTTTTGTGCCGGGTCGAGCACCTCGAGCAGCGCCGAACTTGGATCGCCCTGGTAGCTCGAGCCGAGCTTGTCGATCTCGTCGAGCAAGAACACGGGGTTCTTCGTGCCTGCGGTTTTCAAACCTTGAATGATCCGGCCCGGAAGCGCACCGATGTACGTGCGGCGATGCCCGCGAATGTCGGCCTCGTCCCTGGCACCACCGAGCGAGATTCGCACGTATTTGCGGCCCAAGGATTTCGCAATCGATTTGGCGATGCTGGTTTTACCGACACCGGGAGGTCCAACGAAGACCAGGATCGGTCCTTTGTTGACGGCGTTCGCCTCGAGTTCGCCTTTGAGCACGCGCTGCTTGCGCAACTGGCGCACGGCCAAGAATTCGAGCACACGGTCTTTGACTTTCTCGAGGCCGTAATGATCTTCTTCGAGAATTTTTTCGGCATCGTCAATTTTGAGTTGATCGTCGCTGCGGGCATTCCATGGCAACTCGGTGATCCAGGTCAGGTAGGTGCGAATCACGCTGGCCTCGGCGCTGTCCGGGTGCATTCGCGCCATGCGTGACATCTCGCGGTCGATTTCGGATCGCACTTCGGTTGCAAGCTCGAGCGCGTCGATTTTCTTGCGAAAGACTTCCACCTCGTCCGAGTCGTCATCCTCGCCGCGAAGTTCGCGTTGAATGGCTTTCATTTGTTCGCGTAAAAAGTACTCGCGTTGGTTGCGGTCAATTTCTTCTTTGACCTGCATTTGAATGCGTTTTTGCATGTCGATCAATTCGAGTTCGCCATCAAGAAGCACCAATACTTTCTTGATGCGTTCGGCAACGTTGACCGCCTCGAGCACCTTCTGCCGGTCCTCGAGTTTGAAATCCAAATCGTTGGCAATCCGATCCGCAATCTGACCTGGGTCCTCGAGGCTCTGAATGAATTGCACGCTTTCGGGATTGACGAACTTGCCAGATTTGATCGCGGCTTCAAATTTGGTTTGCAACTCGCGCTTTAAAGCCTGGACTTCACGCGGATCGCCGGGTTCATCCTCGAGTAGTTCGATGCTGGCCTCGATGTAATCGCCCATGTGGAACTTCTTGACCCGAGCGCGGCGCGTGGCTTGAATCAGCATTTGCACCGTGCCGTCCGGGTTCTTGCGCATGCGCAAGATGCTGCACACGGTTCCGATCATGTTCATGTCGGTGGCTTTTGGCGCATCGACATCTTTGTTGTGTTGCGCGACCGTCAGGATGTACTTGTCACCCTCGAAGGCAGCATTGATCGGTGTGATGCTGACCGGACGGCCCGCGTCTACAGGCATGACCATGCCCGGATAAATCACGGCGCTGCGCAACGGACAGACCGGCATGCGCAGTGGAATTGGTTTTTCTTCAATGACCTCGACAGGCTCGAGGTTTGGATCGGTGATGGTTTTGGATTTGCGTGGTCGGGCCATGGTTGCCTCCTGATGGGGTGCGTTTTGATAGGTACGGTAAACAAACTACCTTGAGTGTGATTGTATCAGGTTTTATTGTTTAAACATTGTGAGTTTCGCCTAGCAAACCTTGAACAAATGGCTTATCTCATGCCTCGAAATCAAGCTTGGCCTCAAGCCTAAACCCTCGAGACTGACGGGATTCTTTCAAACCAGCAAGGAAGTCTCTCATTGTTCAGGACTGGGATCGAGAACTTGAGATTCGGACGTTTGCGCCGCGCTTACTTCTTGAGTTTGATCTCGAACAAAAACGCCCAATTCTTGCCCGTCACAAACAAGCGCTTGCCCGCCGCGTCATAGGCGATGCCATTCAGCACCGCGTTCGAGTTGCGATTCAAGACCCCGTTCGGCAAGCCTTTGAGATTCACGAAACTCGAGATCTTCCCAGTTTTCGGATTGATCCGCGCAATCAAATCCGTCATCCAAATGTTCGCCCAAATCTCACCGTTCACAAACTCGAGTTCGTTGAGGTTGCTGACAGGCGAACCATCTGGCGCGGTCACAAAAATTTGATTCGTCACACGTTGGGTTTTGACATCCAAAAAATAAATCACTGGTGTGCCATCGCTCAGGATCAATTCTTTGTCGTTGTGCGTCAAACCCCAACCTTCTGTTTTGTACTTGAAGCTTCGCTCGAGTTTCATGGTTTTTGCGTCATAAATGTAACCAACCCGTGATTGCCAAGTCAGTTGGTACAGCTTGCCGCCAAACTCGGTCACACCCTCACCGAACTTATCGGCAGGAATCGACACTTTTTGCAAGACCTCGCCCGTCTCGAGTTTCACGCGCCGAATGTCGCTCTGTCCTTCGATGCCGGTGCCTTCAAAGAAATCACCTTGATCAAACTCGAGTCCCTGCGTGTACGCATTCGGATCGTGCGGGTAAATCTTGACGATCTCGTAACTGTAAACCGTTGCACCCTCGAGCGAGACACTCGGGCGTTGGCTGGCAGCAAGCGAAACTCCAAGAAGGAGGAGGCCTGTGAGCAGACGGGGCAGGATCAGGCGTTTCATCGGCTCGAGTGTAACGGAGGAGGGGCAAAGTTGAA
>JAYURE010000557.1:0-1517 GCA_043756345.1 Deinococcales bacterium
GCTCAGGCGCATGGCTTGGCGGATTTGGCTTTCAGTCAGGAGTTCGGGGCTCGGGGGTTCGGGGGTCATGGGGATAATCCAGAGAAAAGGAACAGAAGATGAAGCGCGAACAGCCCGTCAGGTGCTGTCTTGTGAGCAAGAAGCGCGAACAGCCCGTCAGGTGCTGTCTTGTGAGCAAGAGAGTGGAAAAGATCAGGCCGAGGCCGACCGGATATTGCTCTGAACGCTAGCCAACTGTGCCAAGCCCGATAAACTCGAGCCAGCCAACGGCATAGACTGAACGCATGACGCGCAAGACGGCAATCATCATCGGTTCGGGCATCGGCGGCCTGAGCCTCGGCATTCGACTGCAAAGTTTGGGCTTTGAAACCACAATCCTCGAGAAACTCGATGCGCCCGGTGGTCGCGCCTACGTGCGTAAAACCGTACACGAAGATGGCACCTGGCAGGACGTGGCGCAACTCGCGCCGCTCGAGCCTCATGGTGGGTTTACGTTCGATATGGGACCGACCGTGATCACCGTGCCGCACTTCATCGAAGAACTGTTCAGCCTCGAGCGTGATGCCGCAAACTTGGGAGAGGCAGATTTTCCAGAACGCATTTTGGGCGAAGACAAACGCATCAAAACCGGAAGCTCGAGCGGCCCGAACACCGCGCGATACGTCAACCTCGTGCCGATCTTGCCGTTCTACCGAATTTACTTCGATGACATGACGTTTTTTGATTACGATGGCGATCCCGAAAGCACTCGAGCCCAAATCTCGGTTCTCGCACCGGAAGACCTCGCGGGGTACGAGAAGTTCCACACCGATGCCAAAGCGATCTTTGAACGCGGCTTTCTGGCGCTCGGTTACACGCATTTCGGCGATGTTTTTTCGATGCTCAAAGTCGTACCGGATTTGCTGAAACTCGATGCGGTTCGCACGCTTTTTAGCTTCGCCAAAAAGTATTTTAGCAATCCAAAAATGCAACAGGTCTTCAGTTTCGAGACACTGCTCGTCGGTGGAAATCCATTATCTGTCCCAGCGATTTACGCGATGATTCACTTCGTCGAAAAAACCTGGGGCATCCATTACGCGATGGGCGGCACCGGCGCACTGGTCAATGCGTTCGTCAAAAAATTCCAGGAACTCGGTGGGCAAATTCGCTTCAACGCGGAAGTCTCGAGCATCGATGTCACCGATGAGCACGGCTTCGTTCCATCTGGAAAGTTCGCCAAGAAAATCGCTCGAGGTGTGACGCTTAGCAGTGGTGAAAAACTCGAGGCGGATTGCGTGGTGTCCAATGGCGATTATGCCAACACGTACATGCGTCTTCTCAAACCCGAGCATCGATTGTGGAATTCAGATACGAAAGTCAAACTCTCGCCGCAAAGCATGAGCCTGATCGTGATTTATTTCGGCTTCAAATCCGATGGCCTCGAGACGAATTTACGCCATCACAACATCATTCTGGGGCCGCGTTACGAGGAATTGTTGAAAGACATTTTCGGTCGCAAAGTCCTGGCCAAAGATTTT
>JAYURE010000558.1:0-4101 GCA_043756345.1 Deinococcales bacterium
TTTCGCCGAGCAATCAAATGAACCTGACCTCGAGAAATGGGCAGTGACGGGCCTGTTGCACGATTTCGATTACGAATCTCACCCCGATTTGGGACCACAAGGCCATCCGTTCTGGGGCGTCAATTACTTGCGGCAAAACACGGATTTAACCGAGGACGTACTCGAGGCGATCCTGGGCCATTACCGCGAGGCTGGCGTGATCCGCGTCACACCGTTGGCACAAACATTGTTTGCTACAGACGAGCTTTCCGGCCTGATCACCGCCGCCGCGCTCGTGAGACCAGATAAGAGCGTCATGAACCTTGAAGTCTCCAGCATCATGAAAAAGATGAAAGACAAAGCGTTTGCCAAGGGCGTCAACCGCGAAGACATCCGTACAGGAGCCGCTGAATTGGGTCTCGAGATCGAAAAACTTGTCTCCGACGTACTGCTTGCGATGCAAACACGTGCAGATGCGCTCGGACTCGGGCTTCGTGAACCTTAATAGAACATAAACTCAAAATGAAAATTGCTTGACCCGACCTTTTTACGGTGTTAACATCCCGGTTGGATTAAAAGGCGTGCAGTATCCCAGCTCTCGAAAGTGAGGTGAATCCCCAATGAGCAACTTTTGCATGTCCACAACGTCCGAACCGCACCTCGAGAACATCACGCATGAGAGAGGAAACACGGCAACTCGCCTCATGACTTTGCAACCCTCGAGCGACCGGTTCCATTCCCATAGGGGGGAAAACAAATGAAGCGAATTCCTGCTGTTATCGCGCTCACCGCAGCGCTCTCGTTCGGCGTGTCCGCACACGCACAAACGAGCTTTGCCGATGTCCCAGCCGGACATTGGGCGCAAGAAGCCATCGCCCGCGCAGTTGACTGCGGCATCATCCTCGGCTACCCAGACGGAACCTTCCGTGGGAAGCAAGCCATCACCCGTTACGAAGCCGCTGCAATGATCGGTCGTCTCCTTGAGGCCGTCGCAGAAGGCAAGTGCGGACTCACAGGCAGCGGCGCTCCAGTCGAAATGGACACCGCAGCCATGGAAGCATTGCAAAACGCAGTGCAAGAACTCTCCGCTGACCTCGCCGACCAAGGCGTGCGCATCAGCGAACTCGAAGACAACGCCGTCTCACAAGACGACCTGTCCCGCGTCGAAGAACTCGCCACCGAAGCCCGTGACCTCGCCGAAGCCGCCGCAGGCATCGAACCAGGCGCAGCAGGCGTTTCCGAAGAAGACTTCGCCGCATTGCAAGACCAAGTTGCAAGCGTCGAAGAACTCGCACAAGAAGCACGTGACCTCGCCGAAGCCAACTCTGGCGGCGGCGAAGTGACTGACAATGGTTACGACCCAGAGGCTTTCGCAGCCCTGGTCGATCAGGTCGAAGCCGCAGGCATCGCCTCCGACACCGCCCTCGCCCAGAGCCGCGACCTGCAAGACAGCGTCGATGCCCTGAACGGCCGCGTGGACGACCTCGAGTCACAACTCGGCGAACTCGGCGCAACCGTTGAAGGCCAAGCAGACAGCATCGCCGCCCTCAACGACCTGGTTGTTCTCCTGAACGAAGACGTTCTTTCCTTGCAGGACCGCGTCAGCGCCCTCGAAGGTCAAATCGAGGACGTCAACGCACAATTCGAGGACATCAACGCACAACTCGAGCAAGTTGCAAGCGCCGATGACCTCGAAGCCTTGCGCGAATTCACGACGCTCTTGCGCCGTGACCAGACCGCACTCGCAGATCGCGTCAGCGACCTCGAGGCACGTGTCGGTGCGACCGAGAAGAAGAACGCCGACCAAGATGCACGTCTTGACGTGCTCGAGGCGAACGGCTTCACGATCTCGGGTAGCATTGGTTTGAGTTACTACGTCGCACGCACCTGGAAAGATAAAGGCGGCGCAGCACCAGACTTCGACATTGATCGTTTGGGCTTGGCCAACAACTTCTCGAGCGGTCAGGATGGCGATAAGAACAACCCTGTCACTGCTTATGCTGACTTCAATAATGGCTTAACCTTGGTAAACGGAACGAATCAAGTGGCTGCCGGTGCTAACATCGACCGACCAGGTGTAATTAACCCATCTTTTTCGCTTTCGCTTGCATTTAAACAGCGCAACTTGACAGAAGCCAGCAAGGGTTACCAGAGCTTCCCGCTTACAATTACCATCACCGCTGATTCCAGTCCGGTGACAACTGACAGCTTCATTATTGATGGCGGAAGCTCAATTCCAGATGTGACATTTAAGCTTTCCTCGTTTAGTGCCAAATACTTGGTGGGCGCAAGCCCATTAACAATTAACTTTGGTATTAACCCAGGCTGGTCGTTCGCTAAGTACGTCGGCAGCAACGGCGATGGACGCGGTAACGGTTTCGTGGCTACCGCAGATGCTGGTTTCTTAGGCCTCAAGCTGACTGGTGTTTATGGTTCAACTTCTGACAAGGGTAAATTGGTTGACAGCCTCACCTTGCACAAGTTCTTCCGTGGTGTCAAAGGCGAAGCCTCAGTGCTCCCAGGTCTTTCAGGCGGCGTGTACTTCCTGCAAGAAGATCTTGATATCGTTACAGCCAATGCCACAAGTGGCATCACTGCTTACGGCTTAACTGGTTCAGGTAAGCTGTTCGGTTTCCTTGATCTCGAGGGTGAATACAGCGTCAGCGATGGTACTGCTGACCTTGCTGCCGGTTACGTCAACGCCAGCGTCAACCTTGGTGCATTCTCGATCAAAGGCAACTACCGCACGGTTGATGCTGGATGGGGTGCAGGCCCAAGCCTCGGCGTTGATGGCAACTACCCATACAAGCCAAACCAAAATGGATTTGGTGTCGGTGTCAGCATCGCAGGTCTCTTTAACTTTCTCAACCTGAGCGCAAACTACGATTCCCGCTCGAGCAAGAATATTGGATCCGCTATGGGCAACGGCCCACTCAGTGACACCAATGCCGCTTCCACCACAGAAACGGACATCAGTGTTGTTGGTGGCATTCGCTTGATCGGCTTCAACATCGAAGGCTTGTTCATCAGCGAAGATGAAAGCGACGCCGCTGGCGATGGTACGGTCTTCGGCGCACGTGCTGTCCACGATGGCGGCAAGGCCGATGCGCTTCTCAAAAACGTTAACTTGGCGCTTGGTTATGGCCAAGGCACCGGTCGATACGCCGGTAACGGCTTCTTTGCCTACGGCGACACTGCGCTTGACTTGGGTGGTTTCAGCATCAAGCCGAAAGCTTACTTCCTCAGCGGCTCGGAAGGCACACCAACTGCTGCCGTCAACTCGCTCGGTTTTGGCCTTGATGTCGGTGCCACGCTGTTCGGTGCTAAGCTGTCCGGTGGTGTAGCCTTTGATAATTCCAGCAAGGGCACGCTCAGCGGCAGTACCTTGTGGTACAGCGTCGGTTTGGCTTTTGATACGTTCCTTCTGCCAAACTCGAGCTTTTCTGTTGCCTACGCTTCGCGCACCGATGTGAACCGTAACGGTACGAAGTTTGGTCCAACCTTCAGTACCTTCACTGGCAACAACCCGGTGTCAGTGTTCAGCGGCGTTTACAACGGTTGGGGTGATTTGGCAACCGGTTCTGGTCAAGTTGAAAGCGGCCTGCTGTTCAACTTTGGTTACTACGGCTTGGACTTCAAGTACGGCATCTTCAGCAACGATCCTGGCGCAGCAGGCGGCGGCGATCAGTACTGGGGCAACGCCTTCAGCATCACCTACAAGCTCAAGTTCTAAACCAACTCGAGTGATCAAAAGCCCCCGCTTATGCGGGGGTTTTGCTTTTGCTACACTCAATACATGCAACTCAACATCAACGACGCTCGAGATCAGTTGGAGTTCCTGCTCGAGCACGTGTGCGAAACTGGTGCTCGAGTTGTGCTCGAGCAAGACGGTCAGGTTGTTGCTGCATTGATTGGTGTTGCGGACTTGAAGCGCCTTGAACGCCTCGACAGCCTCGAGCGTCCCAAACGTCAGACTTCGTTGGTGGGATCGGTGATTCGTTTTGATGATCCGTTTGAACCCGTTTGGGATCAGTCCAACCTCGAGACTTGAAAGGCACGTTGATTACAGCAGCATTTTCCGCGCAAGCGGGGGTTTTGCTTTGACCCACACAAAAACCTCGA
>JAYURE010000559.1:0-1516 GCA_043756345.1 Deinococcales bacterium
GTGCGCATACTCGGCCAGTTGCGAATGATCAAAATCTGGCAACCATTCACCAGCCGCCGTGAAGCCCGCCGCCCGAAAGTAATCCACCAGCGCCGAAACGAACTCGTTCATCTGTGCGGTAGAGGCCACCACGTCCGGCCAGGCCAGATTCGCGTTTTTGGGATCACTCAAACCACTCGGGGTCAAACGATCACCCGATTCGGGCTCAGACGGATACGGATCATCATTGATTGAACTGGGTTTCCCCACCATTTCTGCTGGCGTGTTGTTGATCGTGCTCGCCGTGAACGTGCCAGTCCCGGCGGGCGCTCCGGTCTCGAGCACGTGAATGCCCGAACCGTGCTTTCGGGCCACACGCAACAAGTGCGGCATGTACAAACCCCAATCACGGACCAGACCGAGGGTGAACAAGATCGGTCCTACCATTGGTGCTCGAGCCTCATTCGATGTGTGTTCTTGCATGTTCGCAGTCATGGGTAGGTTCCTTCTCGAGCGGATCGTTAGGTGAAGTTCACCCGCACGCTATGCCTGCCGACTGATGGTTTCCTGAACCCAAACTGAATTCTGGCTGAGTTTTCGGCAATCAGAGAGCCGAGAGTTCAGCAACCATGTGCAAAGTCTGCTTGCGGAAAGCAGGCCGCTCCAATAGACCGCGGCCACTCGCCAATATTCTTCCCGGTTCGTGACCTCTTGCCGTCGGTGACCAATCAAGGCTTGTAAAGTCCTAACCGAATACTCAAATAGGTCTGCTCGCAAATTGGGCGGTCTTCTGCGCATCGTGATCTACGCGGCGGCACGAACCAACAAGAGTGGCACGCTCGAGAGGTGCGCCACACGCTCTGCCACATGTCCAAGCAGCGCGTGCGAATGATCCGGTCTTGCGCTGTGACCATGCGCACCGAGCACAATCAAATCCACACGCTCGTCATTTGCGACTTGCAAGATCACATCGGCGACCCGATGACCTTCAGCATCGTAAATCAAACAGCGGGTGCGTGGATGCAAGAAACCCTCGAGCGATTGGTCATGTAAGCGCTCAAGTGCCCGCGCAATAACCACCTCGCCTTGACGGTGCAATTCGCGGGTGGCAACGTCCAAGTCCAAACCAACATAAGCCCCGGTGATCTGTTCATCAGGAATCGAAAGGCTGGGCACGACGTACAGCAAAAGCAATTCTGTCTCGAGACCTCGGGCCAGGTTCTCAGCGTGCTCGAGTGCCGCGTCACTTTCGGGGCTGCCATCGATGGGGATCAGGATCGAACGGTACATGTGACCTCCTTGAGACCAACGCAATGAACCAGTCGAAGTGGCGGATTCAGCTTTGACGCTTGAGAAAAGTGTAGACCAAAGTTGTTACTGACGCGTTACCACACATGGCTCACTGCATGGCTCACTGCATGGCTCACTGCATGATTGACGAGATAGGGCTAAAAGTCTGTTGACCCTGCGAGTATCTTTTGGCTTTATCCATTTCGAGTTCGAGCCTAGTTTGAGTTCCCCCCTGCGAAGTAGGGGG
>JAYURE010000560.1:0-4099 GCA_043756345.1 Deinococcales bacterium
CGAAGGCAAAGGAATGGTCATTCAGAGCAATGGGCGCATTGTCGTGGGCGGGTACAACACGACCGTCTCAGCAGGAGGTGCAACCGATACAGATTTCGCCGCAGCCGGTTTCTGCCCCTGAACAACCCGTTCGAACTGCCCCCTCGAGATACTTGCTCGAGGGGTTTCTCTTTACCTCCTTGTTAAGACCTTGTTGAGATCACCTGCGAAACTGATACCAACAGCACGCGCCGCCATCCGGCAAGACAGACAAGTGAAACAGAGGTGCATCATGATCATTCGCGTCACCAGCGGCATTGGTGCAGGCCCCACCGCTCAAGCAGCCTTCGATGCGGCCCTGCGTCAAGCCGGGGTTGCCAATTACAACCTGCTTGGATTCTCCAGCATCATCCCTACCGGGGCTCGCATCGAACGCAGCAAACCCAACAGCAACGCGGGCGAATACGGCCATCGCCTGTACGTGGTGCTCTCGCGCCGTCTCGAGCGTCAACCGGGCAAGATCGCCTGGGCCGGGTTGGGTTGGACGCAAGACAAAAGCAGTGGGCGCGGCCTGTTTGTTGAAAGCGACGGCCCCAGCCTTGAGGTAGTCGAGCAAGAGATTGACTTGACCTTGCAGGTCATGAAATCGGCACGTTCGATTCCGTATGGCGAGAACGAATCCGAAATTGCGGGCATCGAATGTCAGCAACAACCGGTGTGTGCTTTGGCGTTGGCGGTGTACTACAGCAGTCGGTGCGAAGCCAATCCGACTTTGAACACAGTGCAGGAGCCATCGGTTCAACGGCTGCTCAATTCAAGATACGATTTCTAAGAGAACACAATCCACCGATGTCATGCCATTTCTCGAGAATATCCAGTACGACGCGCTCGAGTATTTGGAAGACACACGAACAGGATTTAGCTCAAAGTCAGGTTCTTGCGGATCAAGCGGATTTGCCCGCGATGGTTGATCTCATCCTCGAAAACGTGAAACCAACAGAAATAATTGTTTCCGAGTTTGTCGTCCCACCATGGAAATTCTTGGTGTAACCAGGCATCATCGCGTTTCGCAAATTCAGCCAAGGTTTTGGCGCGAACCTCTGCAAGTTGCTCGAGGTAATGCTCGAGGGGTTTGCCACGAATGCTTTCGCCCTTCTCGCCCAAATCGAGCCCTGGAAGCCAACGGGTCAACTCTTCATCTTTAGGATCGCGGCCTTCAAAGGTGATGATTTGGTACACCACCTCAACGCCAGCGAAATGCTCGAGCAGCATGGCAATCGAGTTTCCGAAACCGGCTGGTCGTTCGTCTAGTTGCTCGATTGAAAGGTTACGAACGGCGTCGAGCGTGGTGAAGCGAACGTAATTCATCATCGAGATCAAATTGGAAATCCCCGGTGTGAATCCGGGCTGATTGGCAATCAAATAGATGCGGTCGTTGTCCATACGGTCAGTTTAACTCGGCAGCCACAACCAGGCTTGAGCCGGAACCTCGAGACCAACGGTTTGCCCACGTGTAAAGACCTGATCATTCGGAATACGAGCCTCCCACAAGTCCGGCCCGACGCGCATGAGCACCTGCTGATCTGCCCCCAAATACGTCACGAGTTCGACCACGCCATGAAGCGCTCGACTCGGGCCTTCGCTGAGGGTGATCACTTCGGGACGCACACCCAAACGCCCGCTGCGATTCTCGAGGTGCGGTAAATCCAGCACGATTCCCGAGATGCGAAATTTACCGGAACCCAACGCCTCGGCGGGTAAGAAATTCATTGCGCCAACAAACGAGGCCACGAACGGCGTGGCGGGCGTCGCGTACAAATCTCGAGGTGAGCCGAGTTGTTCGATCTTGCCTTTGTTCATGACGACGACACGATCCGACATGCTCATGGCTTCTTCTTGATCGTGGGTCACGAGCAGTGTGGTGATGCCAAGGTCGAGTTGAAGGCGGCGCAATTCGGTGCGCAATTCCGCCCGAATTTTTGCATCCAAAGCCGAGAGTGGTTCGTCCAACAACAAAACTCGAGGTTCTGGCGCGAGCGCACGGGCCAGCGCGACACGTTGTTTTTGACCACCCGAAAGTGTTGTAACTGAACGGTTCTCGAAACCCGTTAAGCCCACAACCTCGAGCAATTCTTTGACTCGAGCGTTGGTTCTGCTCGAGTCCCATTTGGCGACCCGCAAACCGAAAGCGATGTTGCCGGTGACGCTCAGGTTTGGAAACAACGCATAGTTCTGAAAAACCATGCCGACGCGACGCTTCTCGGCAGGCAATCGGGTCACGTCCTGATCACCGATCATCACGCGGCCATTATCGGGAAGCTCGAAACCGGCAACGCAACGCAGCGTCGTCGTCTTGCCACAACCGGAAGGCCCGAGCAAACTGAGCATTTCACCCGGTTTGATCTCGAGGCTGATGTCATCGACGGCTGCCTTGCCAGCGTAACGCCGTGAGATGCCTTCGAGCGTAATGCCCACACTCGAGGTTGATTTTGTCATGGATGGACTCGAGCTTTGAATAGCGGTCATGGTTTTCTCCAAAATTGAGTTTGTGTTTTAGTCAGTATTTCTAAACCAGCACTAAGCGATCACGACGGCATCATCGTCCCTCGAGCGTTGCCGCAATTGCAAGGCGAGCGCCCCGAGGATGAAGGCAATGGTGAAGGCGAGCACCGTGATTGCGGCGCTCTTGTGACCATCTTGCGAGTTGGTCAAGTATTGGTAGTACGGCAAGGTTTGCCAGGCACTGCCGACGATCAATTGCGCCAAAGAAAATTCTCCGAAACTTGCGGCGAGTGCGAGCACGCCACCGGAAAGGACTCCGGGCAATACGCTTGGAAAGATCACCCAGGCGAGAATCTGCAAATCGCTCGCGCCCAAACTGCGGGCAGCCTCGGCGAGACCTCGAACGTCGGCGCTCTCGAAGGCGTTGGCGACGGCGCGATAGGCGTATGGCAAAATCACGACAGTCACGGCGGGAATCAGCAACCATGGCGTTCCAGAGATGGCGAGCGGCGGGCTCGAGAAGAGTTTGATCAAACCAACTGCCATGATCACGCCAGGAAAAACGAACGGCCAGAGCGAGAAGAACTCGAGGGCGCTCGAAAGTTTTGGTGCGTACAGTGTGATGGCGAACAGTGTTGGCACGAGGAAGAAAATGGCGATGGCGACCGAACTGAAACTTAGGATCAGGCTTCTCGTGATCGATTGCCAGAAGATCGGATCGTTAAACAACTCCTGCCAAGGCTCGAGTGAAAAACTCTGCGGCAAAATGTCGGTCCAAATTTTGGTGAAACTGTAAATCAGCGTCATCAGGATCGGCAGCGCGAGGTAAACGACAAGAGTTCCAATCAAGGCGCGACGTAAAAATTTCATGACGTGCCTCCCTGCAAACGTGCCGCCCAATTCCTCGAGAGCCGATACAGGGCCAAGCACGCGAACAGCACCACGGCCATGATGATGGCAAGCGCGGCGGCTCCTCCCGGATCGTATCCGACCTGCCCGGAAACTTGAAAACCAATCTGCGTCGGCAAGAGATTGATGTTGCCCTGACTGAGCGCGTACACCGTGGCATATGCGCCGAAAGAATTGGAGAACAACAGCACCAACGATCCGAGCAGTGTTGGCAGCAAGACCGGAATGCCAACCCGGAACCAGAACGTCAACGCCGAACCGCCCAAACCTCGGGCAGCCTCGAGCCAAGAACGGTCGATGGCATTGAAGGCGGGCAGCATCAGCACGGTCATCAGCGGCCATTGAAAGTAGAGGTAAATCCAATGCAGATTCTCGCGCCGGTAAATGTCAATCGTCTCGAGGCCCAAACGGGTGAAAATCAAATTGATGATGCCGCTCGCGCCGAGGAGCACGACGAAGGCGAAGGCCAGAGGCACGCCGCCCGAGTTCGCACCGACACCGGAAACTGCCGTCACAAAACGCTTCAAACGAACATTGGTGCTCGACCACAACGCGCCCGCCGTCAGCGTGCCGAGAATTCCACCCTCGAGCGCCGTCTGCAAACTCAGGTTCGAGGAATTCATCAACGCCCGCAAGAACAACGGTTTGGTCGCCTCACGCATGTGATCCAGGGTCAAGCCTTCCTTGTTGGTGAAGGCGGTGATGGCAA
>JAYURE010000561.1:0-4092 GCA_043756345.1 Deinococcales bacterium
TTCGAGGGCTGCTCGTGCGCGACCCCCGCCCCTTCGGGGCTACCCCCTACTTCGCAGGGGGTGACTTTTGGAGCTTGTCCCATTCTGCGGCTGCACCCGCGAAAGTCTTTGCAGAACGGTAAATTCTAGCGATGAGAACTTACGACGCTATACGCATCAGGGCCAGCACGACCACCGTACCGACGATCATGGCGATCAGTGCGGAAATACGAAATTTCTTCAGGTAGACCAGTAAGCCCAAACCAGTCACAGAAACGAGCACCAAGAACCAACCGGAAAGGTCGATTAACCAGGCCCAGGTCGGACCAGCATCGCGGCCTTTGTGGAAATCGTTCATCACGGCGACGACGCCTTGGGCGGTCACGGTCAGTTTGTACGTCCCGGTTTTGGTATCCACGAAGGCGTCGGCCCGATATCCAGGTGCGGCAAAAGACACGCTCGCCTCGCTCGAGTCTTCACGCATGTCCTGGGCTCGGCCCCGCACGCCGTTGCTGGCCCGCAGGTGCTCGATGACCTCGAGCCAATTGACTTTGCCATTGCTGCGCCAGGTGGCGGGCAGTGTGCCGCTGCTTTCCTTGCGGCTTTCGGCCTGACCAAAAATCCAGTCCGGGTGGTTCAAGGTGATGCCGGTGATCGCAAAGAACAGCACGATCATCAGGCTGAACATCGACGTGTAAACATGCAGCCAGCGCAACCAGACGTTGATCCGCACATTTAACGGACGCGACCTCAGGCCCGATCTAGAGTTCGCAGGTTTCTGATCAAGCTTCAAAACCGGGCTCGAGTGTGACTGGTCGGTTTCAGGCTTTGCGGTAGACAACACTTGCCCCTTTGATCTCTTCGTTGCCGGTTAGGGTTTTGCTGAAGGGCGTGCCAGCGAACTCGAGGCGTTCCCGGATCAACTGGTACGTGCCGTGCTCGCGGGCGGCCTCGATGCAGACAAAATACTCGCCCTGATCGACCAAGGTCTTCTTGTCGTTCTTGCCATCCCAAACGAGTTTGTACGTGCCGGGTTCACGGGTTGGCCCGGAAAGCGTGGCGGCCAAGTCGCTGTCGTCGTTGGCTTTGAACCAGCGTTTCAGGTCCGGCAGCCAACGGTTGCCTTTGCCAGTCTGGTACCACAGGCTGAGCATGCGCACCGGCAGACCTTTGGCATCCTCGAGCCAAACAGCGACGTAAGGTCGGTTGTAGCGGAAGTTGAAGCCTCCCGGTTTGGCGATCTCGAGAGCGATCTCGAGTTCCATTTTGGCATCCCATTTGCTTGTGGCTTTCGCGGCCAGGCTCGAGACCAAGCTGTTCAAGCCTCCGAAGGCGATGAACGAGGCGAAGGTGCTGGTGCGGGCAAGGAAGTGACGGCGACTGATGAGTGTGCTCATGGTGGGCTCCTTGAAAAATCGTAACGTTCAGAATTTGAGTTTGACGGGAATTGGTTACGGACTGGTTACACGGATTCTGACGAGAATTGATGCCAACGTTGGTTGGTCTGAACCTGCCGGTCTTCGGTCACGATCAAGCAGGCGATGCTGGGCAGGCCATCGGCCAGTTGTAAGCTGTCCTTCACCTCGAGCACGCAAAACGCCGTGGCGAGTGCATCGGCGGTCGCGGCATCCGGCGCGATCACGCTCACGGCAACCGTGTGTTCGACTGGCCGACCCGTGCGCGGATCAATCACATGCGAGAACCAATCCGATCCGATCTGAAAACCGCGCCGCGAATTGCCGCTCGAGGCGACCGCACAGTTTTGTACGCGAACCTCACACAGGGCTGGCGTATTGTCGATGCTCGAGAATGGATTGGCGATGGCAATCCGTTGTTCGCTCGAGCCAGAATGACGCAAATCTCCGCCGATGTTCACCAGCACGTCCGTTACACCCTCAAGTTCCGCCGCGACCAGGCAAGCCCGATCCACGATCCAACCTTTGGCAAAGGCATTGAAATTCACCGGCAGGCTCGAGGTGCGATTCACGAGATTGTCTGAAATGGTCCACATTGGCGCATGCAACTGCTCAAGGATCGGCTCAAGTTCATTGCCGCTTGGCTTGCGACCCGAACGCCACAAGGCACTGAGCGCATCGACACCAGGATGAAAGGCGTTGCGCGTGCGTTGCTGCCACGATTCAGCCAGGATCAGCACCTCGAGCAATTCAGGTGACACCTGCATTTGCGACGCGGCCAGAAACCGGTTGAGTTCGCTCTCGAGCAAAAAGCGTGAAAAAATCAACTCGAGTCGGTCAATCTCGGCCAGTAGTGCAGCCTCAGCCAGTAACGCCAGACGCCGATTCACCGCCCGAATCCGAAGCTCGAGACTGGTTCCCAGCACCGCTTCGAAATGGTTGGTGTACCAAATCGGGCGTGCCGTCCAGGGTTGGCGGAAGCGCTCGAGAATCGTGGTCTGAAAAGTCGTGAACATGGGTAAGGTGGTCGTGCTGACCGTGAATCGATTATGCGGGATCGAATGTGAAGATCGCACGAACGCAATGTGCGCCCGATTTCACCTCGGGCCAGCACCTCGAGCCAGCACCTGCCCGACACAATGCTTCAAATTCGTATCGCTGGGGCAAGGTTCCAAGCTGCAATCCGTGCGGCAAACGCACACGCAAACACGAGGTTTTCCCCTACACTCACCTCAAGATGACGCTCGCAGGTGCACAACTCCGCGCAGACCAAACACGATACAAAATCGTCTCTGGCTCGATCAAAGCCGTCAACCCCGCCGCTGGTGAATTGCGCGGACAACTCGAACTCGTGGCTGGCGTCAGCCTCGCCGCCGGGTACTCGCAACTGATGATCGAAGGCGAATTCAAACTCGAGGTCACGCTGCTTTCCGGTGTCAACCGTGAAGACGGCTCGAGGCGGTACAAGTTTGTGGCCAAAGCCAACCCGAACGTGCTCGAGGCGATTGACATGATGATCAGTGCCGATAAGCATCCGACCGTGCTCGAAAAAATGATGCGTTAAACAAAAATCAATCCGAATCAGCAATCCTCGAGCGTTCAGGCTCGAGGGTTTTTCTTGAAATCAGGGTAGTCTCGCTTTAGTCGCAGCTACAGTCACACATGGCTCGAGGAGGAACGCTTATGGCTTTGGCACGCAAAATCGTTGGTGGCATCATGGTGCTGATCGGTGGCATCTGGTTCTTGCAGGGCAACAATGTTCTGCCCGGATCGTTCATGACCGGATCAACCTTCTGGGCGATCATGGGTGGAATCGTGCTTTTGGCCGGGCTCGCGCTGTTGACACTGTTTAACGGCAAGCCACGCGCCTGAATCGTCTTGTTACCACTCGAGCCTGTCAGTTCTCGAGCCTGTCAGTTCTTGAGCCTGTCAGTTCTCGAGCCTGTCAGTTCTCGGGCCAGGTCCAGGCTCGAGGATGTCCTAAGATTCTGGTTCAAACCACTTGATTGCGACCGGCGTGCTTGGCCTGATAAAGCCTACTGTCGGCCTGGGCCAGCATCTCGTTCGGGCTTTGCGTGGCCTGATCGCTCAGACCAACACTGGCTGTGACCCGCAATCCCGGATGCACGGATTCCCAAGAAAAATCTTCAATCGCCAGCCGAATCCGTTCGCACGCCACCCGTGACTCTTCGAGCGACGTTTCAGCCATGACGATCACGAATTCCTCGCCACCGATCCGGGCAACCTGATCGCTGGCCCTGGCGTGCGCCATGAAAATACCGGCCAGCAGCCGCAGCACCTCATCACCGATGGCGTGCGAAAAGCGATCATTGATCGTTTTGAAATGGTCAATGTCGATCACTGCCAAACACAACGGTTTGTTCAGGCGTTGGCTGCGGGCGAACTCACGGTTCAGGTGCGCATCCATGGCGCGACGGTTGAACAACCCGGTCAGCGCATCACGCATCGCCAGTTGCTCGAGTTGCAACGCCTGTTCACGCAGTTGTTCAAGCAGGCGCAAGTTCTCGAGATGCACCCGTTCGATTTCCTGACGTTGCGAACGTTCGCTCGAGGCCTGTTCTTGAGCCTGCTCGAGACCAAATTTGACACTGAGCGCCTGGAAGCGCTGCTCAGAGCGTTCCTCGCTCAATTCCTGTTCGAGACGACGCAAGCGTTTCATGTGCTCGAGCGCCCGTTG
>JAYURE010000562.1:0-1513 GCA_043756345.1 Deinococcales bacterium
CAACTCGATGCGGGCTGGGCCGGACTGCTCGGCGTGGTCATCGCCGTATCGCTCAGCCTGACCGCCCCACTCAACACGATGGTTCACCGACTCTACGACCGGCTTGAACCCTGGCTGATCCGCTACGAACGCCAAAGCCAACACCCTGACAGCGAACCCACCAACCTCGGAGAAACCACCTGGCTGGTCGTCGGCATGGGACGCACCGGCGGTGCGGCCTACAAACAACTCGCCACCAACGGCACAAAAGTACTGGGATTGGACAACGACCCGGTCAAGCTCGAGCAGCACACCGCCAAAGGCCGCAAGGTCCTCTACGGCGACGCCGAAGACCCAGAACTCTGGGACCGACTCGAGATCAGCCGACTCGAAGGCGTGATCGTGACCACACCCGACTTTGAGGCCCGCACCCGATCACTCGAAGGGCTCAAACGACGCGGATTTTCCGGCACGATGGCAACCGTCAGCCATCACCTCGATGAGGAAGCCGTGCTGGAAAAAGCCGGTGCGAACCTGATCTTTCGTCCGTTTTCCGAAGCGGGAGAATTGCTGGCACAACGGGCGTTGGCGAAAACGGAGTGAAGGCCCATCACCAGTCCTTGCTGCGGTACGAAACCGCTTCAGCCAAATGCGGTTCGAGAATCTGGTCCGACCCAGCCAAATCTGCAATGGTTCTGGCAACGCGCAGCACGCGATCAAAACCTCGGCCTGAGAGGTCCAACTTTTTCGCGGCGGCCCGCATGAACGCTTCGGGTCCAGTTTGAAGCGCGGCAAATTCGCGCAGGGATTTTCCGATCAGGTTCGCATTCGCGGTTTGTTGGCGTTCCAGCATTCGTTTGCGTGCCGTGATCACACGGGCTCGAACGACGCTCGAGGGCTCGCCATCTTGGGCTTTGATCAGTTCGTCGGGTGATAGTTTTGGGACGTTGACGATCAGGTCAATTCGGTCTAGCAATGGCCCTGAGAGTTTGGCAAGGTAGCGTCGCTGGGCGGGATCTCGAGCATCGACCCAATCTCCGCTCGGGCTGGGATTCATCGCGGCGATCAGTTGAAAATTGGCTGGGAAGGTCACGCTGGCTCTGGCTCGAGAAATGGTCACGTCCCCATCTTCAAGTGGTTGCCGCAGGGCTTCAAGCGCGTCGCGGGAGAACTCTGGAAATTCGTCCAGAAAAAGAATGCCTCGGTGCGCGAGGCTAACCTCGCCGGGTTTGGGAATGCTGCCACCACCGACCAATCCGGCATCCGAAACCTTAAAATGCGGATTTCTGAAAGGTGCGACCCGGATCAGTCCTTTTGGCATTTTTCCGGCGGCGGAATGGATACGAGTCACTTCAAGCGCCTCGGCGGTGGACAGTGGTGGACGCAATCCAACGGCACGACGGGCGAGCATGGTTTTGCCCGATCCTGGCGGGCCAATCAGCAGCAGGTTGTGCGCCCCGGCGACCGCAATCTCGAGGGCGCGTTTCGCTTGAATCTGACCTTTGATGTCCTGCAACTCGAGCGCGACAATTTC
>JAYURE010000563.1:0-1512 GCA_043756345.1 Deinococcales bacterium
AAGGCGTGAATGCGTTCCTCAATGGCGCGTTCTGCCGGACTCGCCTCATCATCGAGCACCTGCAAGAACGTGTCCAAAATCCCGACCGCCAACGATTGCTCGAGGTCCCGGCCCAGACACGCGCCGTATCCTTCGATGCCGTCAACGCGAACTCGAGCCTCACTGATCAGAACCTCTCCGAGAAAGAATTTTGTGCCGTGCGCGTTGTCCTGCGCGGGCAGCATCACCAGTCCGGTGCGATTCTCGAGCACTTCGACCCGAACGTTCAGCACTTCAAGATCGCCGAGCAATTCGTCGGTGAAGGTTTTGAGCGTTTGGGCTGGCACGCTCGAGAGGGTCGAGAGTGCATACGCTTGGTACTCGAGGCCGCGTCTGACCGTGCTTGTTTGGATCATGTCAGGCGCTCCCGAATCTTGCTCGAGGTGAAATCCACGACGAAGACGGTTGCGAGAATCAAAAGGATAATCGCGCTCGCGGCCCGGAAGTCGAAACCGCGAATCGCTTCGGTGATGTAAAACCCGATGCCGCCTGCTCCGACGATGCCGAGCACAGTTGCACCGCGCACGTTGCTCTCGAACCGGTACAGAGTCATCGAAACCACGTGCGGCACAACTTGCGGCCAGACGGCATGCGTGAAGACTTGCAGGCTCGAGCCTCCCGATGCGCGAACCGCTTCGACCTGACCGGTGTCGATGATTTCGATGCCTTCGGAAAACAGTTTGGCCAGGATGCCGGTCGTGTGGACCGCAAGCGCCAGAATCCCTGGGAATGGCCCGAGGCCGACGGCGGCAACGAACAAAAGCGCGAGCACAAACTCGTTCAGGCCGCGCAACAAATCCAGGATGCGCCGTGTGACCTGGTAGACAACCGGATGCGGACTGATGTTTCTTGCGGCCAGTATGGAAAGTGGCACGGCGGCGATGAAGGCGAGCACTGTTCCCCACATCGCCATCTTGACGGTCAAAAGCACCTGCTCGAGGTACGTTGCCCAACGTTCAAAGTTTGGTGGGAAAAACTCGGTCAGAAAATGAGCGAGATTTCCGATGCCAGAAATCAGTTTGCTCGGACTCAATTCCGTGCCAATGGTGGCCCATGCGAGCACCACGACGATACCAACCCACATGGTACGATTCCAGTTCTGACGGCTGGTGACGCTGGCAGGTGGCTCGAGGCTGGATGTTGAACTGAAGGATTTTGCGGTCACGTGTGGTTCTCGCTTTATGGTGGTCCAAGGCGAGGGGACGATCTCACCTCGGACCGAATCAAAGAGGAGGGCTAAAGTTTAGGCGGATCAAAAAGAAGTCGCGTTTCATCTCACACGCTCTGATCCGCCCGATGGTGCGAGGAGGGTCTTTGGGATAGACCAGAATGTTGAATACCCGAATTATTTGCACTCGCTGCGTTTTGAGTAATCATTGACCTCGCGGAATGCGTCATAATCAGCGTCTTCAGCGGCAGCGTAGCTTTTGAGGCCGTAACTCTCGAGGTAGGTTTTATCGTTGAAATCCGTGA
>JAYURE010000564.1:0-4090 GCA_043756345.1 Deinococcales bacterium
GTTCAGGTGCGGCTCGAGAAACAACAACTCGTGTTTGAAGTGCGTGTTGGCACGCTCGAGGAATCGTTGATCGTAAGGTTTGGTGTTGAACACCGCCACACGCACTGACGGCTGGACTCGAATAAGAGCTTGTTCGTTGATCACTGCCATTCCCGGACAATCATGTTCCAACTCCTCGCGTTCAAAGGCTTCACGGTTTGGAACGCACCAGCAGCACCGGTACATCCGCATGGTGCATCACACCTTCGGCGACGCTGCCCAAAAGCAGCCGATCTATTCCCGACCGTCCGTGTGTCCCAAGCACGATCAGGCTCGAGGTGTGTTCCTGCGCAAACTTCAGGATCACTTGCGCGATGCGTTCACCTCCCTGTTGGACCATCGAGACCTCGAGATTTTCTGCCTTCAGGATTGGTTCGAGCACGTGCTTGGCCTTTTCAATGATCGCCCGTCCCTGATTGTTCAACGCCTCGAGCCACGGTTCGGGCTGATAGGTCAGGGTTCCAAATCCCAGGCCATCACTCATCGGCAAGGGCATGTCCGGCATGACGTACAAAACCCGCAATCCCGTCCCAAGTTGTGCGGCGAGTTCAGCGGCGGTCTTCAAGGCCACTTGACTCTCGAGGCTGCCGTCAATGGGTACAAGCAGGGACGCAATCGGATTGGCCGTCACGGTTTGGGTTGTGCCACGAACCAACATCACGGGTTGATGCGCGGTTCGGGCGACACGTTCGGCGACGCTGCCGACCAGCAGGCGGTCAAATCCCTCTCGGCCCTGCGTGCCCATCAGGATCAAATCGCAATTCAATTCCACTGCCGCTGTCGTGATGCTCGCAGCGACATTTCCAGTTTCATCCTCGAGTATTTTCGTCTCGAGTTGAACGTCGTGTTGTTGTGCCAAAGAAGCCCAAGGCGCGAGCAATTTAGTGACCTCTGCCAAAACCACAGAAGAGGCCGAAAATTCGGTTTGCAGCGCGAACATCGGATGCACCTCGAGCACATGAACCATCGTCACTCGGGCGGCAAATTGTTTTGCAATTTCGAGTCCCATCTTGGCCGCATGTTGACTTAAGGGCTGCGAATCGATTGGGATCAGCATGTGTTGAAAGACGCTCACCTCGCGCCGACCAGGGCATCTTCCTCGCCGGTCAGACCGTCACGTTTGGCCCGCTCGAGAAACAACCACAAAACATCCGTGACCGAAATGATGCCGACGACATTCGTGCCAGACATCACCGGCAATCCACCGATCTTGTGCTCGAGCATCAACCGGGCGGCCCGTTCGACGCTGGCATCCTCACTGATCGTCACCGGCGATTTGGTCATGATTTCCTTGACCGTGATTCTGGTGATCAGGTAATTGATCTCCCAGATTGAGAGCGAGGTCGCGTCCGAAGGCATCGCCTCGCGCACGTCACGGTCGGTAACGATTCCGACCAACTTGCCGTGATCGAGGACGGGCAGGCGACGGAAACCACCGGTTTTCATCAGCTTCATCGCCTCTGGAATCGGTAGGCTGACATCCACAGTGATCGGGTTTTGGGTCATGCGGTCTCTGATTTTCATGGTTGTACTCCCTGGCCCTCAGGGTATGGCCCAGGCATTACCGAGGCGTTACCAGGTGGACGGCTCGAGTCAGCATCGGGCGCACAGGCGTACTCACATCTGGATTTTCGAGTGACAGACCCGTGACTTGCAACCACAACACTTGGGCGTCCGCCTTCTGCTAAATTTGCAACAAGCGTTTCTAAGTATCTCCGGGTTAAAACTGAGATCATCGAATTGACGAACGCGAAAAAGAATCGGCGGCAAAGCAATCGACACGATCAAAACGATCAACAACACGATCATGCTCATGGTGGGCGGCAAAAGATTCTCGAGGTTCAATTCGTAAGCGTACTTGACCAGCAACGCCATGCCCGCGAAAACGAGCGCGATGTAGAAGAGGTAGAAAAATGCGAAGCCGAGAAACTTGAGAACCATCACAACCTTGTCTGGACTCGAGGCTCGAGAACAGGTTTGTGATCATCGGCGGCGATCATTTCCTGATCCGTTGGTCGAGTCGTTGATCGCTTGATCCAGCCTCGCAAGGAATTGACCGCGAACAAAACCGGTGGCAATCCAACCAGCACGATCAGCAGGATCAGTTCGGCCTGCGCGGTCTGTGGGGACGTGCCGAGATCGGAGTGGTTTGTGGAATGCACGATTAAGATCATGATCGTGAAAACCGCTGCGAGGTACAGTGCGTACACAAAGAAAAACGCGAAGATTTTCAGTGCCATGTCCATCCTCCTGTCGGCTCGAGGTTCAAGCTGAACTGATGCGGTGCGCTCGAGACATGTTGCTCGAGCGCACCGTTTGGAAAGATTTACGGGTAGAGGTAGGTGATGTCGAGGTACGGTTTTTTGGCTTGAATGGCTTTTCCATTGGCCCAAATGATGCCGGTGTGATTTTTGCTCCCTGTCGTTGCATCATTTACAAATCTCAACCGCCATTGTGAGCGGTCGAACAGGCCATTGTGATTTTGGACATCGAAACTGACCTGCTGGGTGACATCCATGACTTTGTACTCGAGCACTGAGTTTGTGCTCAGGATGGTGGTTGTTCCTGAACTGATGGCTGGGGTGTTGAAGAAAGTGTTGTAAACCGCAGGCGATAAGAACGCATAGTTGACGTTCTCAGCGAGTACGTTTCCGAGCAGTGCGTATTGATCCCCGTTGTTGAAGATGTCATCTTGAAACACGTGCAATGAGGCAGAAATGACCTTCGTAATCGTGGAAAGTTTCGAAATTTTCTTGAGGTCAAACGAAACGAATCCTCGAGCCCAGGTCGGACCTGCGCTTGGAGCGTGATGATCGGTGATGATCTTTCCAAGAAAAACGTTACCCAAGTTATCCGCCGAACCATCCAGCGATCCGTCCGAGTACAGCTTGAACGTTCCCTTGTGAATCACGGTGAAGCTACGAAAAGCACTGCTGGCGCTCTCGAGCACATTCCCAGATAAATCTTTCGCACCGGAACCAACACTCCAACCCAGCGAAGCGCCATACGAGAACGACGGGTTGTTGAAAACGATCATCTGGGTTCCAGCGGGGTTCCAGGAAAAGGTCTGGATGCTCGAGGGAATCGCTGGCAGGAACGAAAATGCCGCCTGTGTCGCTGCCTTGTTCATCGGTTCGGAGAAATTCACTTTGATCAAAGCGCCCGGATCGATACTGGTCGCTCCGTCGGTCGGTGTGATGCTCAAGATTTTGGGTTGCGTCGTGTCCGGTGTCGGCCCGGTGTTGAAGCTGACAGAGTTGAGTTGCGCCAGTGGATTGCCCGCCACGTCTTTGGCCGCCGTGGTGATCGTCATGATGTAAAACTGGTTTGCCAGCAATCCAGCTGTAGGTGTGCATTGCACGGTCGTGTTGCTCGAGTCGGTAAACACACAGTTGGTCGCACCAGCGTTCGGTACGAAGTTGACGGCGTTCAACACGCTCGAGCCCATTTTTTCGCTGAAGGTCGCGGTGAAAGTTTTACCCAATCCGGGCGCGACACCCTGAGCACCGGCAGCGGGGATGGTATCCAGGACTGTTGGCGCTGTCGTGTCGGCGAACGTTCCCGTCGTGAACGAGAAGCTGTTCGTTCCGGTCAGGGCGTTTCCGGAAACGTCCTCACCACTCAGATTGGAGAGGGTGTAGACGGTGTTGCTCGAGTAACCGTTCGCGGGTTGGCCGGGTAAAGACGCGAGGACGCTGGCGCTGAGTGTGGAGTTGTTGTTCGACCAATGGAAAATACTTAGTCCCGGCACGATGGGATTGATTGCGAAATCAACCGAGTTCGGGTTCATCGGTTCGGAAAAATTCAGGACGATGTTGGCTTGGCTGCCGCCCACACCGGTCGCATTGTTGACTGGACTGCTCGAGACGAGGGTCGGTGCGCTCGTGTCTGGTGCGGCCACGATGGTCACGGACAGGGTTGTACTGCGGGTCAGGCCGCCGCCCGTTCCACTGACCTTCAAGTTCACGGCCCCGACGGGCGCTTGAGCCTGGGCACCGATCCCCAAGACGCCACTGCTTGCACCAGCGGGAATCTGCAATGCTGCGCTGTA
>JAYURE010000565.1:0-1512 GCA_043756345.1 Deinococcales bacterium
CCCACCTGTGATCGTGTCGGCGTTTGTCCGAGCAGTTCGATTTCACCGGCCAGCACCACGGCCGCCCCGTGCGCGTCCAAGTAATCGAGCAGGTGCAAATCGGGTTGGGTCAAGGCATCTTTGAGGTCGTCCTCGCGTTCGAGCAACTCGAGAAACCGTGCCGCCAGTGAACGCAAGTGCGCCCGGTAATCGGCGTTTTCGGCCTGTTCTTTGCTGGCGAGTTGCAACGAAAAAACCCGTCCCAAGAATTCACAGGTCGCTCGGGTGTCGTACCCGAGCAGGCGCGGTCCACCGTACTGGTGGCAGGCGATCAGGCCCCAAAGTTGCCCGTCCTTGATCAGCGAAACACTCATCGAGGCCCGCACGCCCATGTTTGCCAGGTACTCGAGGTGAACCGGTGACACGCTGCGCAAGGAGCAGTAACTCATGTCCAAGGGTTCACTGTTGGTGGACAGCGCCAGCATCGGAATCGGAACATAGGTGGCATCGGCGATCAGGCGAAGGTGATTGATCACGTACAAGGCCCTCGCCTGCTTGGGAATATCCGAGGCGGGATAGTGCAGTCCCAAAAACGGCTCGAGGTCTTCGCGCCGCTCCTCGGCGATGACCTCGCCCGCACCATCCGCATCAAAACGGTAGACCATCACACGGTCGAACCCACTGACCAAACGAACCTCTCGGGCCGCCGCCTGACAGAAGGCCGCGACCGAATCAGCCCGCTCGAGCCGCCGTACCGCATCCGAGAGGGCTCGCACATCGACGCTTGGGCCTTCGACCGGCAGTGGGTGTTCAAGCTCCAAGATCACCAGACCACGATGACGGTGCGCGACCGCATCCAAACTGAAATCGAGACCGATGGGCCGCAACGAAAACACGAACAACGGATTGTGCTCGAGGTCCCCGAGCGACAACGCTTGACGAACCAGTTCGACCGCCTCTGATTCAACGATGACTGAAAGAGGTTTACCAAGCAAGGCGCTCGGCTCAAGCCCCAGGAAGGTTGCTGAATTGGCACTGATCTGAACAACCTCGAGATTGGGACCATGCAAAACAAGCATCACCCCATGCGGTTGAATCGCACCCGGAACATGAATCGGTTCACGGTCGCAATTGGTCAAGTCCACCAGATCACCAGACGCAAGCAGGTCCACACCGGAGGCACGACCGAGATCAAATTCAACTTCATTCATGCGACCCGCCTATCGCGTTCAAGCCAAACTGCGAAAGCCTCAAAAGTCTCGAGCGCCCCAACCACGACTTCGGACTCAAATGCTGGCGTTGTAACCTGAGCAACCAAAAACTGACGAAACGCGAGCCACATTGGTCCGACACGATCAGCGTAACTGTTAAAAAAAGCAGCCCCGGAATCGGCAGTCAAACCCAATTGCTTTTGCAAGTGTCGCCCAATCACCTGCCCGCCGAGCGTCGCACCCTCGAGCACGTAGACCGCACCCAAGATCTGCGCGAACGTCTCGAGCTTCGGTGGATTCGGACACGGCAATGGCGTTTGAA
>JAYURE010000566.1:0-4089 GCA_043756345.1 Deinococcales bacterium
CAAAAATGGAAGCAACCCGCGCTCGAAGCCATGCGAGCACGCCTGCAAGGCGAACGCAAGGCCAGCACTGGTCAGAATGCCCTCGAAGCCGAAAACGACCAACTCAAACGCCTGCTTACCGAGAAGGAATTGGAGTTGAATCGCGTCCCATGCATGCAGGGCATGACGCGCGAAAAATCCGGCGGCTCTGACCATGAATGAACTGCTTAAACTGCGTCAGAGCCAGCTTTTTACTGAGTTGTCTTTGAACAAATTTGCCAGTTTTGCTGGCGTGCCGTATTGGAAACTGAGAGATCATGCCAAGTCGCGTGATGAACGCGACAGCTAGCAAACGGGTCGGGCAGAACTGAAACGTCTCGTTAAAGACGCAGCCCTCAAACACCCAACGTTCGGATACAGACGCTTGTTCGTGGAACTCCGAGCGGCTGGGCATAAGGAGGTCAATCCATGCGCCTGAAACCAAGCCCGATCAGCCAAATTCCTGAAGGCACTTCCCGAATCGCCAAAGCTGCCTTCCCCAAGGGCAACCGTCACATGCCCCTACGCGATACCTTCGGCGATTTCTTCAACGCCACAGATGGGCTTGTCAACAGCCAAGCACACCTGCTCGACTTGATCAACCAAAGCACGTCCTCCTCGTTCAGCTCAGTGTCTTCTTGAATCAGAAACCAAAACAGCATGCGCAGATTAAACCCTTACACTAGCCGTTTGACCGGCACCTGATCTGGCGCTACATCGGTTGCTAGCCTTTAGCGGCGAACCCAGCGTTCCACCGATTTTAACGAGCCTGAGAATCCCTGTGCTCGCAACTCGAGCCACACAGTTTTTGGTGACCTGCAAAAGTTCATCCAACGTGCAAATAAGTGCTTCTCGAACGGATCGAGGGCGTGCTGTTGATGAGCGACACGCCCGAAGAACGACGAAGCAACCTGCCATTGGCACAACACGCCCGCGGACACGTTCTGATCGCCGGACTCGGGCTCGGCATGGTGCTGCCCGTTGTCCTCGCCAAGGTCGATGTTTGGAGTGTAACGGTGCTCGAGATCAACCCCGACGTGATCGCGCTGATTCATCCACACTACCAACACGAAAAGCTCAGCGTCGTCCAAGGAGACGCCTGCGCCTGGCTGCCGCCAAATGGTCAGCACTATGACACGCAATACTTCGATGTTTGGAGCGAGCAAAGCACCGACACCATTGAGGACATGCGGGTTTTGCACGCCCGGTTTCGCAAGTACCGCAGCAAAGGGGCATGGGTCAGTTCCTGGAACTTTGAACAACTCAAATACGACAAACGCCGACACATAGCCCAAGCGCGATACGAACACCGCCATTTAAACAAACCGAACCTTCAACCTTGAGCCACGGCTGACCGTGGCTCTCATCTTTCCCTGGACGTGGACTGGACGCCCAAAAGAAATCCTGAGACCACGCAACAAAAGACCACAAAAAAATACGTTCAGGACGCCACAAAACCCAACAAACAAGGATCGTTCCAAAAAACGTGCAATGCTCGAGGCCATCAAACCTTGACCGGCAAAAACCCACAACCCAACAAACCAAGTGGAGGGACAACATGCGCGTACAAGCTACCGGCTTTCTGACCGCCATCCTCATCGCCATCGGTGTCAGCGCCATCGTGCCATTTCGCGGCAACGCCCAACCCACCCAAGCCAGTGAAATCCTGGTCCGCGGGTACCTCATCACCAACCCCCTCGGGCGGCTCAATGAACGGCCCATCAGGGATCCAAACAAAGCCGGAGGCATCTACTTGCCTGGCAAAAAGGTCTTTCTCAAAAACCTAACCACCGGGGCGGACTCGCAAAGCACCATCACCGACACCAGCGGTCGATTTACCGTGATGGCACCGGGCGAGGGTCGATACATCGTCTGTGTGATCGCGCAAGGATTTCAAAACCGCTGCAGCAATAACCAAATTGACGGCGTTTTCAGTTTGAGCAACAACCAACCGTTCATGATTGGGCGGGTCCTTGCCCTACCGATCATCGACAAAGACCGATTCTCACCCATGTACGGGCGCGTCACCTTCCGCGATGGAAGTAACCCGCGCACTTTTCAGCCATACGTGAACATCGATGCCTTCCCCACCGTCAGCTTAAAAACGGGCGACGGAAAAATTCAAACCGTGGCGGTCAACTTCGCCGGCGAGTACGTTTTTGGCGCGGTACCCATCCGTGACGACATGACGCTCAGCACAAACATCGAGGGGCTCAAGCAAGAAGTCAAAATCTCAATCATCACGGCCATCCCAGAGCCAAAACCCTTCAACATCAGGCTCAAAAACAGTCGACCAAGACTCGCACCCATCGCCGCTAACGACAGCAACAAAAAACGCATCGATATCGCCCGCCCGGGCCAAAACATCAGACTCAGCCTGCAAGTCACAGACGATGATCGGGACACCATCAAGTACCTTTGGGATCTCGGCCCAACGGGAGGCAGTCTTGACCGCACCGACGCAGCCACCGTCAACTGGACGGTGCCGACCACGCCAGGGTTGTACTCGATCTCCGCCAACGTGGGCGATGGGCGCGGTGGCTACGACAGACAATCCCTTCACGTTTACGTCTCCAACGGCGGCGTTCGCTTCACCGGGACCGTGCGTGACAACTTTGGCGAGGTCGTCCCAAACGCAAACGTCAGCGTCAACTCAACCACCAGCATCAACACCGACGCCCAAGGAAAATTCAGGCTCGAGGCTCCACCCGCCCCAAAATACGTGCTCAACATCCAAAAATTCGGCTACGGCATCGTCTCGAAAATCCTGCTGCAAAGCTTGACCGCCGCCGAGTACGTGATGTCCAAAGCCCAAGTCTTCACCGGGCAGGATCCAACACAGGTCATCTCCTTGACCCAACAACGTACTGAAAAAGACTGCCCGCCATTGCTGGCGGCTCGACTCACTAGGGCTCCTCCACTGACCGCCGGTCCTGGTCCAGACCCCAGGATCAAAGCACTGCTCGAGGTTCAATTCCAAGACGGCAAAGGCCGTTCAATGCCAACGGCCCAAGTTGAACAACTCATGGCAAGAAACCAAATCGCTGTCCCCCCAGGCGTGCCGATCACCGTGGGCGGCCGGGTGCTCCGCGACCCCACCAGGCAAGACCGCCCATGTGGTCCAGGGGTCAGCATCGACATTCCAAAAAATGCCCTGGTTGATGACCTGGGCAGGCCGCCACCCGGCAAGGTCAACGTTGCCTTGAGCACCATCAACCTCGGATCACCCGGCCAAATGCCTGGCGACGGCGGAGCCCTGAGCAACAACCAACTCAAGTACATGGAAAGTTTCGGCGCAGGCACAATTACCATCAGCGATGGGAAGCGACGTTACAACCTCAAAAAAGCACCCGGAAACACCGCCGCCTTCACTATCCCCATCGACCCGCTGCAGGCCAAAGCCAACGCAAAATCAGTAATCCCCATCTTGTTCTACGACCCAAAGTTAGGGCTTTGGAAAGAAGAGGACAGTGCCAAACTCAACCCAAGCAAAACCGCCTACGTCGCTCAGCTCAAACACTTTTCGGCGGTCAACGCTGACCACACCAAAACCGACCAGTCATGCATTGCCGTCGAGCACGACTTCATTGGCGAGGTCGCCATCGAATACACCATCCCTGGAACCAACGCAGACGACGCACCAGAGACACGCACGGCCACACTTGAGGCAAACGCAGAAAGCGTGATCTACAATTTACCGACAGACAAACCCATCACGATCGTTGTCATCAAGGACTACCCGAACAGCCAAGTCAAAGACCTGCCAATCCAAACAAAAATTGCCGCTGGAGTGTTTGTGGTGGTCACCAAAGGCCAGGACCTCACGAAGTTTCCCAACCCACCAACCGATCCCCCCTTCTACGAGGACGAAATTGATCCAGCAACAGAAAATACCATCGGCGCTTGCAAAGCCAAAGTGTTCTTGACCGATGGACTCCTACCAAGTGACAAAACAAACCCCAACAACTTCTTGGAGGGGGCCTACTCAGTGCTACGTTCGGCTGGATCTGATATGTTTAAGCATGAAAAGACGATCTGAAATCAACCTACCAATCGAACACCGCCAACACC
>JAYURE010000567.1:0-1512 GCA_043756345.1 Deinococcales bacterium
TTTGCCGTGGTCAACGTGGCCGATGGTGCCGACGTTGACGTGGGGTTTGGTGCGCTCAAAAGTGCCTTTTGCCATGACTCTACTCTCCTTCGCTCGAGATGCGGTCTCGAGGTGCGTGCAAGATTTTGTCGTACTTCCTGAAACCTGTCTGCCTGAAAACTGTCCGGCTAAAACCTGTCTTATCTCAATGCAAGTCGGCCCGCTCACGCGAGCCTTCAAGCATTCTGAACCTTGGAGCTCGTGGTCAGGATTGAACTGACGACCTCTCCCTTACCAAGGGAGTGCTCTACCACTGAGCTACACGAGCACTACTGAACCTGTACCGCAACAACCCAAACATCTGATCACAACTTGCCGGAAAACCCCGGTAAAAAAACGCCCTCACTCGAGCGCCGAACGATGGTAGCACGGGGCAAAGGACTTGTAAAGCGTGCTCAAGGATGGGCAATTGCGTGTTGTGCTCGGGTCTATTTGTGGCTTCGGGAGTGAAAAAATCCTGATCTTGGCTCGAGCCTTCAGACTTGGTACGATGCGCCTATGCGCGGCATTCGTGGGGCAACAACGGTTTCGGACAACACTTCTCAGGCCATTTTTGAGGCGACTCGGGAGTTGCTGGTCGAAATGCTGCGTGAAAACGCAATGGCAGAAAACCCGGATCAGCCGACACCACTCGAGCTTGAAGTGGTGGCTTCGATCATTTTCACGGTCACGCCAGATTTGAACGCGGCGTTTCCGGCGGAGGCGGCGCGAAATGGCTTGGGCATGAAGTTCGTACCGCTTTTGAACGCGCTCGAGATTCCGGTCCCGGGCAGGCTCGAGCGGGCGATTCGTGTGATGATGCACGTCAATACGACCCGTTCGCAGCGCGAGATTCATCACGTGTACTTGCGTGATGCGGTGGTGCTCAGGCCGGATTTGGAAAGCGCTCAGTAAAAAGCGTAGGGAAAAGGTGAAAGGTCAAAGGGGCGATCCCGCCCGTCAGGTGCGTCTTGGGATCAAGAGGAAAGTAAAAGCCTCGAGCCGTTCACTTCAGGTGTGACAGCAGGCGTTTTTGGAATGCTTGCCGGGTCGTGAAGTGCTCGGCGCACCAACCGGCGACTCGAGCACCGGTAATGTTTTCGTGCGAGTCATCGATCAGCAGCAAGCTGGCTGGCTCGAGGTTGAGACGTTCGGCCAGTCGATCAAAGAAGGCTCGATCCGGTTTGCGAGCGCCCAAATCGCATGAGGCGAACACGCTGTCTGTGGAAGCCTGCAAGCCCATCTCGAGACGCATGAAGTTCGCCCGATTGCGTTCCTGATTGGTGCCGACAAAACATGGCATTCCCGAAGCACGCAAAGCACGAACTTCCTCGAGCATCACGGGATCGATTGCGTTTTCATGCTCGAGCCAATTTTGAATGAATTCTGGGATTGAGACTGGAACTTGCCAGCGTTCCAAAAGCGGTACAAGCGCAACCTCGAGATTGAGTTCGCCTGTGGTGCAACGTTTGAACTCGCCGTGAATGAAGGCCA
>JAYURE010000568.1:0-4082 GCA_043756345.1 Deinococcales bacterium
TGAGGGTGAGGGCTGCGCTGAGGTTCATGCTTGAAGTTTTGCACGTGATTTCCTTGGGATGAAACCCTTAAACTCCTGGTATTGGGTTTAGGGTCAAGAAACTCCATGTTCGCCCTCGCCAGAACAGTAAATGGAACCTGGATTTCTCGAGTTCCAGGTTGAACATTGTGGTTTCCAAACCTGGCCCGATCAGTTCAGCCCAACCAATTTTTCACTGATCGCCCAGAGTTCTTTTTGCAACACAACATCTTTGGCAATCGCGCTCGGTTCGACTTGATTGCAATTGTCAAAAAAGTATTTTCCAGTCACGGTCGTCACTTCCGGCGAACTCGAGAGGTATATCGAAGTCCGTGCGCCGCGTTCGGCTTTGATCATGAACAGGTTCGCCAAGAATCGCATCGGTCCAGGCATCGTGCGCCACAGGTTCGATCCGATCACACCGGGATGCAGTGCGTTCGAGGTCACGCGAGTTCCCTCGAGCCTGCGGGCCAGTTCGCTGGAGAAGAGGATGTTGAAGAGTTTCGTATTGCAGTAGGTTTGCCAACCTTTGGCCGGAGAGTTGGGCCGGTCGTATTCGTGTTCGCTTTGAATGTCGGCAAAATTCGCTTTGCCATTGGTGTGCGCCACGCTCGAGACGGTGACAACACGGCCTTGATCGGATCTCTTCAGGTGCTCGAGCAACAGGTTCGTCAGCAAAAAAGGCGCGAGGTGATTAACTGCGAGTTGAACTTCCATGCCTTCGGCAGTGACTTGACGCACGGCAGGAACGAGTGCCGCGTTGTTGACCAGCACATCCAATTTCGGGAATTTCGATTGCACCTCGAGTGCAAGATTGCGCACATCGACTTGCAAAGACAAATCCGCCAGCATCAGGTGAATGTTGGCGCTGCCCGATTCGCGTTTGGCCTGCTCGAGTGCAACCTGCCCTTTGCTGCGATCTCGAGCCACCAGGATTGTGGTCGCGCCAAATTTTGCCAATTCGGTCACGGTCACAAGCCCGATGCCAGAATTTCCACCCGTGACCAGCACGATTTTGTCTTTCGTGATTTCTCCCATGTTCAGCAACGCTCGAGCACGACTTCTATTGCTGCCAAATCTTGCACGCCAAGTCCCACGAGTTTTGCCACAGTGATCTGTTCGCTCGAGCTTCGGCCCAAGCTGGGATTTGCAAGCAGCGTGCCGAGTTCGATCAGGCTCGAGGCTTGAAGCGTTCCGGCTTTCAAGGCTTGCGCAATATCACCATATTTTTGATTGACCAGCAACGAATCGACCACGATCACATCGGCCCTCTCAAGCACGCCCAGTTCGAGTTCACGTTTTCGATCATCGTCTGCGCCGACCGCTGTGATGTGCGTTCCTGGTTGCAGCCACTCGCTGCGAATCAATGGCTCAAGGCTGCCCGTTGCGGTGACAATGATTTCCGATTCGCGCACCAATTGCTCGAGATCGGTGATGACTTCAATTTTTACATCAGTCAGTTGCGGCTCGAGTTGCATTTGAAGAATTTTCGCTTTCTCGACACTCCGGCCCCAGATCAGCAGGCGTTCAAAGTCAATCACGTTTTTGTGCGCCAACGGTTGCCACAATCCTTGAATGCCCGTACCAATCACACCCAACGTTTTGGCATCACCTCGAGCCAGCGCGTGACTGGCGACGGCTCCAGCCACAGCGGTTCGCCAATCGGTCAGCAATCCACCATCTTGTACGATTGCCAATGGCGCACCGGTGCTCGCGTCAAACGCCATGACCACGCCATCCCAAACCGGATTTCCTCGAGCAATGTTTTCCTGACATCCCGCCGAGACTTTGACCGCAAACACTTTGCTGCCCACCATGAAGCCGCTCTTGATGTGAACCTCGCCGCCGTTGGGTCGCAGGAATCCAATCGCATCGCTCGAGTCGCCACGAGAGTAGGACTTGAACGCACGGCGCAGCGGTTCGATCAAATCTGAAAGGTTGAGGTTGGCACCAACTTGTTCTGCGGTAACGATTTTCATGGTGACACCTCGAGCACGTGTTGAAGTTTGTCCAATCCAATCTTCGCGCCACAGATCACGATGACTACGCGCTTACCACGGTACGCCTCGGCGACTTTGGCGAAGGCCGCGAGTGCGACGCCCGCCGCACCCTCGAGCAATTGATGTTGGGATTCTATAAAGTCACGCATCGCCGTCATGATTTCGGTTTCGGAAACTTCGACCCATTGATCCACCAGCGTCTCGCACAATTCAAAGGTGATCGATCCCGGTTCGACATTGCCTGCGCTGCCATCAGAAATGGTTGGCAGCGCGTCGATCTCGAGGATTTCTCCCGCCTCGAGGCAGCGCATCATCGCGGCATCGTTGCTCGGTTGGCAACCGATCACGCGGACATTTGGCCGCAACGCTTTGAGCACGCCTGCAACGCCAGAAATCAATCCACCACCACCGACCGTGACAAAAACCGCATCAACATCCGGCAGTGAATCAAAAATCTCGAGACCCATCGTGCCTTGACCAGCAACAACTTCGGGATCGTTGTACGGCGAGATGTAAAGCCTGTCATGCTCGAGCGCAAATTGCCGTGCGTACAATTCGGTCACGAGTCCGTCATCGCCGTGGCGTTGCACCTCGGCACCGTAACGTTGAATCGCATCGCATTTGATTTGACTCGCGTTGTTCGGCAAAAAGACGATTGCTGATCCACCCAATTGCGAGATGGCGCAAGCGACTGCCGCACCATGATTTCCGCTCGAGGCTGTAATGATGCCGCTTTCGAGCACGTCTTTCGGAATCAGTGAAAGTTTCGCCATCGCGCCACGAATTTTGAATGAACCCGTGACCTGCAAGTTATCGAGTTTCAAAAACACTTCTGCATTGTGACGCAATGACAGCACGCCAGAACGCTCGAGTAGCGTGTTGCGAATCCGATCTGCAATCCTCGAGCGTGCCTTTCGAGCAGAATCTAAAATCCCATTGGCTGTCACGTCAATCCCTGCGCTTCAAGTAATCCTCGAGAATCCCGAGGGCTTCGGGCATGTTGGAACGTCCATATCCCATGCGCACATGACGCGGTTGATCGTAGACGCTTCCGGGCAGCAACAGCACACCGGTTTCGCGCACGATCTCCTCGCAGAATGCCATGACATCACCAGAAATGTTGACTTTCGGAAATCCTATCGGGCTGGCATCGGGTTTGACCCAGGTGAACAAATCGGCGTGACGCTCGAGGAAATCCTGCATCAATGGCAGGTTTTTTTGAACAATCTCGAGGTTTCGAGCCAGGATCACTTCGCGTTGCCGCAGTGCGAGGGCAGTTAAAAATTCGGACGGTGCGCTCGAGCAGATCGTCGTGTAGTACTTGAAGTGCAAGCATTTTTCGATCACGCTTTTGTTGCGCGTCGCCAACCAACCCAAACGCAATCCAGGCAGGCCGTAGGCTTTACTCATCGATCCGAGCGAAATCGCGTTCTCGTAAATATCACAAGCAGCAGGCAATCGTTTGTTGGGATCGTGCTCGAGTTCGCGGTAAACTTCGTCGCAAAAAACGATGATGCCGCGCTCTTTGGCCAGGTTCATCACTGAATCAAAAACCTCGAGCGTCATGTTGATCCCAACCGGATTCGATGGCGTGTTGATGTACATCATCTTCGTATTCGGTCGCACCAGTTTCTCGAGCGCGTCCAGATCGTGCGCCCAACCATCCTCAAAGTGACGCTCCCAGGTGCTGACTTCTGCGCCGGTCGAGCGTGCCAACTCGAGACCGCTTTCGTAGCATGGCGTTTCGACAATCACGTGATCGCCAGGACCAACCAGCGCGTGATAAGCGACGAAAATGCCTTCCTCGGCACTCGAGAGGACCAGCACATCCTCGGCCTGTTGCGTTTTATAAATCGTGGTGATTGCCTCGCGCAAAAACGGTGCACCCGGAGCCTCCGTGTACCCAAGCCAGTGTTCGTCCATCGCCTCTCGAGCACCCGGCTCGAGTGAGAGCAGTTCGCCTATCGTGCGTGATTGCGCGTCGGAATTGGAGAGCATGTACTTCGCAGAAAATTCGTACTTGGCGTAATAGTGTTCGATGCGGAACGGTTTGATGTTCATAAG
>JAYURE010000569.1:0-4078 GCA_043756345.1 Deinococcales bacterium
GAGAGTGCACGAATGACTTCGAGTTCGGATGGATTGAAGCTGCGGTATCCATCAACGATTAAGTGTGCTCCCAATTCGAGCGGTTGCGTCTCGAGCAGGCTGGTCAGGCGAAGACGCACGTCATCAAGGTCTTGCAGGTCGGAGGCAACGAGAGCAGCCTCGTAACCGGCATAAACTTGCGCCAGCGTATCCTGGTATGGATCTCCGGTCGGAACAGGCACGAACCCAAAGCGTTTACACTCGGCGACGGCCCGGGCATACAATCGCGCCTCACCTGGACCAATGGATCGCTCGAGCGTGCGTTCAAGAATTCTTGCCGTCAGTGCCACGCGGCCAGGATTGAGGACGACCGGGCGGTTCTCGCCGAGGCGATCCAAAAGTCGATAAGCGATGTTTTGCAAATTCGTGACTTCAACCCCGAGGCTCGGACCATTCGCCGCCAGACGCTCGAGAAACTGGGCGCGTTGATTCGGCAGTGTCAGCACGATCACACGCTCGCCGCGTTTGGCAGACTCGAGGGCGCGGGCGACGGCGGCCCGTGTTTTTCCCGAACCGGCGGGACCAGTGAGCAACTCGAGGTGTGGTTTGGCTTCCGGCTCGAGCGTGGTGGTGATCTGTTCCGACTCCGCGTGCACGCCTTAGGCTAACACCGCCCGAACATGGAACAATCGAACTGTGAATGCCGAACAACAACGGGCAGAACTCCAAGATCATGCGCTCGAGCTTGGATTCGACGCGGCGGGCTGGACGGGCGCTCAGGTTGAAGCTCGAGACGTGAATGGTTTTACCGATTGGCTCGAGGCTGGTTTTCACGCGGGCATGGATTACTTGCCGCCAAGCGTGGCACGACGCAGCAATTTGAGTACGAGTTTTGCTCCGGCACAAAGCGTTCTGGCATTGATGGTTTCACACGCGCATCCAGAACCGGAAATTCCCGAAACCGGAACCCGCGTCGGACGGGTAGCCCGCTACGCTTGGAGTCCCGATTACCATTCGCAATTGCAACCGCATTTAAGCAAGCTCGAGCAACACGCCGCGAATTTGGGCATTCGGGCGAAAGCCTACGTCGATCACGGTCCAATCCTCGAGCGTTCGTTTGCAATCCGTGCCGGGTTGGGCTGGCGTGGTCGCTCGAGCCAAGTGATTTCGCAGTCTCACGGGGCGCTGAGCACGCTCGCGGTTCTGTTGACTGATAGTCTGCCGCCAGAACTCGAGACGGGCCACAGTGACCGTTGTGGGCGTTGCACAGCCTGTGTCACCGCCTGTCCGACCGATGCGATCACGCCAGACCGCACGGTAGACTCGAGAAAGTGCTTGTCCTACCTGACCATCGAACAACGTGGCCCGATTCCGCTCGAGTACCGGTCACGGTTGAGCGATCATCTGTTCGGCTGCGACGATTGCCTGGATATTTGCCCGTGGACCACGCACGCTGGAAGGTTCTCGAGCCTGCTCGAGCCGCAAGCCGATCTTGCGCACCCGAATCTCGAGGATTTCTTTTTGCTCTCCGGTCACGAATTCGAGAAGCGGTACAAGCAGTCGGCATTCTCGAGGGCTCGACGCAAAGGCATGGCCCGCAATGCCGCAATTGTGCTGGGCAATTTGCGCGATCCGAAACATTTGTGGTTACTCGAGCGTGGCCTGTCTGACATTGGCTGGGAAGTCCGTGAAGCTTGCGCTTGGGCGCTCGGAAGATTTGAGGATCAACAGGCTCGAGACTTGCTCGAGAAAGCATTGAGCGATCCTGACCAACGGGTGATCGTGACGGCCCAGCGAGGACTCGAGGGCGAATTCCGGTCAGCTTGATCAAAACCGACTACCTGATATTGAGCACCAACAACGTCAGATGGATCGCTCCGAAGAATCCAACAGCGAAAATCAGATTCCTCGAGAACCGGTCTTGAAAACCCGACTGCTCACGGTTTCTGAGATGCCAATGTAGGCCAACGTGGATTACGGCGAACACATCTACAACAATTTGAAACCAGGTGCGCACCAGAAGTGATGGGTGTCCGGCGAGCCACAAAAAAATCACCATGATTGGTAGGTGCAACAAGACAAAGATAACATAAGCCCGACGGTCCGGCTGACGACGCAAAACGAAAAGAAGTTGCCATTCACGCAAACGAACGGCATCCAATTCATGCGCAACGAACAACCCAATCAGCATGTAAAAAACAATTTCGGAATTCACTCGAGATTCTCCTGACGCGGCAATCAATCGACGTTCGGTTTTGAGAGTCTAACGATCAACTCGAAATCGTCCGGCGCAACCGGATCGTCCAAGGCCGCTTTATTGCGCCGAATCGCGCCGCACTTCTGGCATTTGTGAATCACGATCCAACCCTTCTTGCCGGAATATTCCACGCCGACCGCCTCGAGCAATCCACCGCAATTGCTGGCACGGTCGCCGGGAAATTCATCGACGTGCAGACTCGAGAGACATTTCGGGCAATGGTTGCGAACTGATCCGTTCTCGAGTGCAGGCACATCAGCACCACAATTCGAGCAAGTAAATCCCGAGTTCGTGCCAATTTTCGTAAAGCGCCTCACATCACCTCGAGGTAGTACCGTTTCCCCTGTTCCTCGAAACCAAAACCCTCGAGTGCGGTTTTGTCCACGGTGCTCTCTAAGGTCAGGACCAGTTCGACGCTGCCGCAACCCATGGCTTGACAGGCTCCCAGGGCCTGCTCGAGCAGGGCACTTGAAACGGTCTTGTCACGGTAACTGGGTCGCACGACGATCCGATCAACGAGGCCGCTCATGGTTTGGTCCAGGATGCCCCAACGGGTCCACAATGTTGCGAAACCGAGCAACGAACCATCGTCCGCCTGCGCGACAATCATGGTTGATCCCGGCGTTTGCAGCAGGCGCAACATGTTCGTGTTCAAACCCTCGATCACGGTGGATTCGAGCTTTGGTTTGTTGAGCAATTCGGCGAGGATGGGCGCGATTCGCGCACCATCACTTGGGGTTGCAACTCGGATAACAAAGCCACTCACACCTCGAGTATACGCAACCGGTCAATACGATCCAGTGGGCAGCTTGACGTGAACACATGATCTCGAGTTTGCTGGCTTGTGCCAGATTCCTCACCGATTGATTGGTTGTTCGCGCAGCAGGAACGTGGAATTCATCCGGGTTTGGATCGGATGCGGGCATTGCTGACGGTGCTCGAGCATCCAGAAAAAAACTTGCAGGTCGTTCAAATTGCGGGCACGAATGGCAAGGGCAGCACGACGCGAATGGTCTCGAGCATCTTGCAGGAAGCGTCACGCCTCGGGCCGAGGTGGGGTCCGGTTGGCGAATTCACCAGTCCGCATTTGTTTCGTTTCAGTGAACGCATTCGGGTTGATGGGCTCGAGATTTCGGATGCTGTGATTGAAAGGCTCGTTGAGAACTTACAGGTCGTTCACGGGCAGGTTCCGGCAACTTTTTTCGAGTTGATTACGGCGCTTGCCCTGTTGCATTTCCGAGATCTTGGCACACGTTGGGCGGTGCTCGAGGTTGGTCTCGGCGGACGTTTGGATTCGACCACGGCAGTTCAGGCGAATGCGAGTGTGATCACCGGAATCAGTCTGGATCACACGGGAATTCTGGGTGACACGCTCGAGAAAATTGCATTCGAGAAGGCTGGGATCATTCGGCCTGGCGTTCCGGTTGTGACCGGCGCGAACGGTGTCGCTCTCGAGGTGATTCGTGCTCGGGCGGCAGAACTCGAGGCTCAATTGTGGGTACTTGACGAGGATGTTCTGATCCGAGAACAAACCGTTAACCGTGATGGTATCGACCTCGAGATTGAAACACCAATCGGCAAGATTTCGGCACGCTCGAGCTTGCGCGGTCAACATCAGGTTCGTAACGCGGCATTGGCGATGGCGGTCACACAACGCCTCGGAATACCAGTCGGAGCGATTCAGTCTGGACTCGAAAACGCAAACTGGCCGGGCCGCCTCGAGTTGATTCCTGGCGATCCTGACATCTTGCTTGATGCTGCGCACAATCCTGAAGGTGCTCGAGCCTTGGTCGATTTCGTCAAACTACTTGAGCCTCGAGCCGTGACCTTGATCGTTGCGGG
>JAYURE010000570.1:0-4075 GCA_043756345.1 Deinococcales bacterium
CACGGCCTCGGACTGAATGCAATTCGGCTCGAGCTTGCCTCTCCAGTCATGGTGACTTGCCTGGGCGCGTCCATGCTGGTGCTGCTGATCGCCTACGCCTTTTTTGCCGTGCGATCCGCTCCGAACCGCACGGTCTTGTGGATCGATGCGCTCGAGGTGCTGCTGCTGATCGTGCTGTTCTCAAGCGTTCCGGCGTACATGTCGGTCGGAATTTACTTCATCTTCTGGCATTCCTTGCGGCACCTGGCACGCCTGATCATCCTGCGACCCGAACACGCCTTGAGCTTGAAGGCTGGTAAATGGGTACGTCCAGTGGCGCGTTTGGCACTCGAGTTGCTGCCGATCACTTGCGCGGCGTTGCTGCTGCTGACCGGCCTGTACCTCTGGAAGATCCGTTACGCCAGCGGTCTTGAATCGTTCGTGGCCTTGTACCTGGTGATGATCAGTGCGATCACCAAACCGCATTTGCTGTTGACGGCATTGATGGATTACGCGCCACGCAAGGAACGTTTTTAGGCAAACAGTTCATCGACCGAAGACAGTTTCAAATGCTTCTCCGGCACGAATGCGCTCGAGCCTCGAATACAGGTTTGAACGCCCGATCTTCTCGAGCCATTGCGCCACCGCCTGTTTTGACCGTGCGTAATGCCGCGTGATCTCATCGTCGTTGCCAGCGTTGAATTGATCCATGGACCAGAGCGTTCGCAATGAATCAAGTTCGGTTGCATCAACAATCTGGCTCGAGTCGTAACGTGATCTGAAATCGACTTGCATCGCAAGACCTTCGTCGAACCAGGCGGGAATTTCGCTGAACCTGCGCCACAGTCCAACCCGCTCGAACAATTCGGCGTGCAGCAATTCGTGCGTGACCACATCGACGTTCGTGCCGTCAGGTCCAATGATCACGCAAACCCGAGGGCCAACAAAATGCGTGCTGCCGTACCCGTTGGATGTGAACGTGAACATCATTGCCGGATTTTTGAGGAACACCACCAGCGGTTTCGCTCGAGGTGCGCCGAACATGTTTTCAATTCGCGTTTGGGCTTGCGTTTCAAGCTCGAGAATCAACTGTCGTTCGGTATTGCTGCTCGAGGTTGGTATTCGGGTTCCATTCGGTAATGTCTCGAGTCCCGAAAATTCGATCAGGGCGCAAGCGGTCGTACCTGGGAATGCGAACGCCAGCGTGACCGTACCGAGCGTGATGATCACAGCGATGCTGGCAAGAACGATCCGTTTGCGCATGTGGTTCCTGTCTCGAGATCGAATGGCTCGAACGGGCAATAAAAAAGCCGCCTTCTCGGGCGGTTGATTGCTGTGCTTGATTTGATTAGTGTAGCAGTGAATTCGTTATTCGTCAAGGTTATGCAAGCGAATGCCGTGCTGGACGATCAAAATCCGTGTTTCGGCCCGAGGGATTTTGCTCGATATTGATGCAGAATCTGACTAAGGCTCGAGGTTCGCTTGCTTGAGTCTTTTCGGATGGTTGTGCGCAATCGTCTTGACAATAAATAACTCTTCAGTTATTATTTATTCGTTCCACCCAAACTGGAGTTTCAATGGCCCGCACCGCAACCATCACCACCGATCAAATCCTCAGTGCGGCCCGCGCCGTTTTTCTCGAGCAGGGCATCAATGCCACCACCGTCGATGTCGCAAACCGTGCAGGCATCTCGAGCGCCAGCATCTTCAAGCATTTCCCAACCAAAGACGCGCTGTTTTTTGCGGCAATGACATCCACGCCGGGGCGCATCTGGAACGCAGAACTCGAATCGATGATTGGACATGGCGACACCAAAGCCGATTTGTTGCTGATCGCCAAACGAATCGCGGCTTACACGGCGGAGTTGTTGCCGCGCCTGATGCTGCTGCGGTCTGCGGGTCAGCAAAATTCGTTGCCAGCACCGCCACGGGTCGAAGATGATTTTGTTGCCCTGACCACCTACCTTGGGCGCGAGATGGCGCTCGGCCGGATTGCCCGGGGTGATCCGACGGTTCCAGCGTTGGCGTTGTTGCATGCGAATGCTGGGTACGCCATGAGCGTCGCGGTTCAGGCGGCACGTCCATCTTTTGATACGAGCGGTTTTCTCGAGGATTTCGTCTTGATGCTCTGGCAGGGGTTGGAACCTCGAGAGAGGTCAGGTTGATCGTGTCTCTTTTTTTACCTCAATAATAACTGATCAATTAATTATCTATTCTCGAGTTACAAAGGAGCCATCATGTCCTTAGCCAAAGCCAGCCTCGACCCGACCAACATTGCCGCACCCGAATTTCGGGCCAACCCATTCCCAACCTTCAAACGTTGGCGCACCGAACGACCCGTCGTGCCCGTGTCGGCGATGCTCGGAGGACGCGCCTGGTTGATCACCCGTTACGACGACGTGACCGAAGCCTTAAAAGACGAACGCCTCGTTAAAGACAAACGCAACACCCGAGATCCGAACAAAAAATACCGTGATCTTCCCATGCCGGGATTCATCAGGCCGCTCCTGACCAACATGCTCGACACCGACATTCCCGATCACACCCGGCTTCGCGCCCTGGTGCATCAGGCGTTCGTGCCACGGTTAATTGCCAAGATGCAATCTCGAGTTCACAGCCTGGCCCACGAACTGATTGATCGCGCCCAGAAAAAAGGCCAGATGGATTTGGTTCACGATTACGCCGTGCAAATCCCGATGACCGTGATCAGCGACATGTTCGGCGTGGCCGACCGTGACCGGGCGAATTTTGCCAAATGGTCGAACACGATGCTCGGCATCACAACGCCAATGGACGGCATCACGGGATTGCCCGCGATTTACCAACTCTCGAATTACCTGCGCCGCATGTTCCGCGAGCATGAAGCACAACCGCAAGATGACCTGAGCACGTTGCTGTTGCAGGCCGAAGCCGAAGGCTCGAGGTTGAGCAAAGACGAACTGATCGGCATGGCGGCGTTGCTTTTGAGCGCAGGGCATGAAACCACCGCCGGACTGATCGGCAACGGCACGCTGACACTGCTGAACACCCCGGATCAACTCGAGCGATTGAAAACCGAACCGGACCTGATGAAATCCGCCATCGAAGAACTCGTGCGTTTCACACCACCGCTGTTGCTGGCGACGCAACGGTACGCCCGAGAAGACATGACCATCGCCGGAACGCTGATCGGCAGGGGCGAACTGGTTCACGCGGCGCTCGCATCGGCCAACCGCGACGAAACACGCTTTGAAAACCCGGACCAACTGATCCTGGATCGGACCAACAACAAGCACGTCAGTTTCGGCATGGGCATGCACTACTGCGTCGGCGCACCACTGGCACGGCTCGAGGCGAGCATCGCGTTTCAAGTCTTGTTTGAACGCCTGCCAAACCTGCGGCTCGCGGTTAAACCAGAAGAATTGAAATGGAACACGAACGTGGTTTTGCGCAGCCTGAAGGCATTACCAGTTAAATTCTGAACTGAAATCCTGAACTGAAATTCTGATCAGGCTCGAGTTTCCGCATCAACAATCCGAAACGCACGGCTCGAGATGCTGACCGAATTCTTATCCGGGTCTTTGACATTCGCAAACGAATACCCACTCGCCAAATGCGTGCTGCCAAATTTCAAACCACGGGCTTCGGACTCGAGCTTGAACGCCTCTACATCACGCACGGCGAAACTCAACTTCACACCGACCTGCCCGAACTTGACGCTTTTGGCCGCCTGAAGAATCGTGATACCCGCACCACCATTCGGGGAAACCAACACGATCAAGCCCTCAACGATTTCGCCCGAGCCGAGAAAGCCAAAAAACCTGCGATAAAAATCGGCAGTCCTCTGCATGTCTCGGGCGTAAGTGGTGACGCTATCGAAAATCGCATCCATGACAAATCTTAAACGGTTCAGACACGAGGTGATTGCCTCGAGCAGGCAATAAAAAAGCCGCCTTTTCGGGCGGTTGATTTGTACATTTTAGCAGTGAATTCGGTATTCGTCAAGGCTATGCACGCGAATGGGTGCAGCCGCAGAATGGGACAAGCTCCAAAAGTCACCCCCTGCGAAGTAGCGCCCCAGGCCCGCTAGGTGCCGGTGTTGGGGCAAGACGGGGGT
>JAYURE010000571.1:0-1505 GCA_043756345.1 Deinococcales bacterium
TGCAGCACCGTGTCCAAATCTCGGCGCACGCTTTCGCGTTTGCCCTCGAGCCAATCCTCGAATTCAAACGCATCTGCAATCCCAAAACCCGCCATGAACTCGCCACGCACGGTTGCCGCAATCAACTCGAGGCGGTCCAGCAAATCCGATGGGGTTTCGCTCGAACGGGCGAGCCTCGCGGCGCTCTCGAGTTCAAACACGTCACCTCGAGCGTCACAGGCGGCATTGAAGGCGATGGCCTCTCTCGAGGCGTTCAGGAACGGCACGTCCGGCTGGCCCAAGGTCTCGTTCAAGTACAGCAAGATCTTGCGCACCGAGGTTCTGCCGCCCGCCTCGTCCTTCTCCGGCCAGAACAGGAATGCCAGTTGCCCTCGAGCGTGCCAGCCAGGTTCACAGGCGAGGTATGCGAGCAAGGCCAGGGCTTTGCGAACCGGCACGTGAATCAGGCGTCCGTTGATGCGGATTTCTGGTGATCCAAGCAATGCAAGCTCGAGGGTCGCGCCCATGTGAATGGTTCATGTTACGTCACTCAGCGGTTTGGGCGGTGGCTTCAGGGTACGCGCAGGGTACGCACGATTCGTAACCTGCACCTAGCTCAACCGACACAACCCAAGGGAGACGGTGAGGAATGCCCGCAACCATCAACCAAAACCGCGAACGGCTCGAGCCTACCAAATGCCCGTGACCCAGGTCACTTCCAGGTCTCGCTCAGGTCTCGCAACAGGGCGAACACTGGGTTCAGGCCATCACATGAACGCATCGCACGCATCAAAACACCTGTGGATCATTTTGAAACCTCCTGAATACGAGAAGGTCTACCGCATTTACTTGCTGCCCGGTTCAGGAAAAGCGAAGCAACTGACGAACACTGCAACATACGAATCCTGGCAATTTGAACGCCCAATCGATTTTCTGAACTGGCTCGAGGAACAGTTGGGACACACGCCTGACCTGGGCGGACTGCGTTAAACCGAAACCATACTCAATCCCTTGGGAGCAAATCATGTATCGAAATCCGTATTTCAAACGCGCCAGCAAACGCTTCCTGACCGGCTCAAGGTTCAAAACACCAGTTGAAGCGGTCGAAGCAGGAGCCCGCACGCTCGAGGAATGGTCGCGCATCTTGCTCGAGGAACGTGAACTCGAACAGGTTTTTGCCCAACGCCGTTTGTTGCGGCGCGGCAGGCGCACCGTATCCCGCAGTCCACTGGCGTAATCGACCCTTCGCCATCTCTTCGCTACTTGATCCACTTCTGGAGGAAGCATGAATCTCAAACGCAGCCTCATCGTCGCCCTCATCGTGCTCAGTGCCGCTTTGGGATTCGGACCCACGTTCGCACAAACGCAAGATCAAGCACCTTTGCCTGAAAACGCCTACTTCGGCATTAACTTGGGATTGATGTTCCTGCCAGTCGGATTTGATGGCGGTTACAACTTCAACGATTTTGGCATCCGGGTTTCATTGGACACCGAATACAGCGCACTCGAGGGTTACGCCCGTTTTC
>JAYURE010000572.1:0-11862 GCA_043756345.1 Deinococcales bacterium
AATTCATCGACCCGCTGTTCTGATTACTGTCATGCTTGCCATGTTCAACATCGCCGTGATTTGGACGGTCTCGCACCGCTCCGCAACGCAACGCGCCAAACAGGATGGAACCTCGAGCTTCGCCGCGATTGGCAATTTGTTGAATGCTTACCCGCGACGCTACGGCGCGTATATTGCGCATTTTGGCGTGGTTGTGATCTCGCTCGGGATTGCATTCTCGGGCGGGTATAAAACCGATCAAGAAGTTTCGTTTAAGCTTGGACAGGTGCGCGAAGTGCTCGGGCATCGCGTGCAGTATTTGGGACTGGTCGGTGATGAACGACCCGAAAAACGTGTGACCGCCGCGAAACTCGTGCTCGATGGCGACGAACTCTTTCCGGCACAAAACTTTTACACCAACCAACGCGAAGCCGTCGCCAGCCCCGCGATCCAGTACTCAGTCCTAGGCGATTTGTACACCGTCTTCGTGACCGCCGACGAAACCGATCAGAGCGCCGTGATCAAATTTATCTCGAGTCCGTTGGTCAGTTGGATTTGGGTTGGGGGCCTGATCCTGGTGATCGGTACAGCCTTAACCCTGATCCCGTCTGTGGTGGCAGAATCTCGAGTGAAGGTTGCCGCGAGTGCAGCCGCCAGCGATTAAATCCGCCCGTAGGGGAGAAGCGATTCAAGCCCGTAAGGTGCTGCTGTAGGATCAAGAAGCTTGCCTCGCCCAAGCACCGTGAAAGCCAACATCATGAAACCAGTTGAAGAATCTGCACCTCGAGCATCCACGAACTCAAACCTCACCAAAATCATCGGCCCCATCCTGATCGTCCTCGCCATTGGAGGACTCGCCTACGGTCTCTTGAAACCAACCTCGAGCACCAAGAATGCCTTGGTCGGTTCGCCCGCGCCAGACTTCACACTGAAATCCTTGGATGGCGGCAAGATTCAACTCTCGAGTTTTAAAGGCCGTCCGGTGGTCGTGAATTTCTTCGCCTCATGGTGCTTGCCTTGCCGCGATGAGGCTCCGTTGTTGCGCAGCACGGCGCTCGAGGCTGCGAACAAAAATGTCGTGATCCTCGGTGTGGCCTACAGCGACAAGGAACCGGATACGCGCAAATTCCGTGACGAATTCAATCTGGGATTTCCGGTCCTGATGGATTCGGATGACTCGCGGGCAAGTGTCAATTACGGCATCAAGGGCGTGCCGGAAACGTTCTTCATCAGCAAGGATGGCAAGATTGCCAAGTACCATCCTGGCCCGATAGACGCGGCGGCTCTCGAGGCTGGCCTCAAAGCGATCCAATGAAATTCGTTTTGACATTCGTGTTGCTGCTTGGCTGTGCGCCATTCTGGGTTGGCTTTGCGCAAAAGCCCGAAGCCGTGACCCTCTCGCCGGAACTCGAGACACGCTCCCGCAATTTGGGCCTCGAGTTGAAATGTCCGGTCTGTCAAGGCAGCGCGATTGCCGAATCACCTTCGGAGTTTGCACGCTCGATGATGGTGGAGTTGCGCTCGCAAATGCAGGCGGGAAAATCGGACACCGAGATCACGCAGTATTTCGTCTCGAGGTATGGCGAGGATGTTCGCTTGAAACCGAACAATCCGTTTATTTGGATTCTGCCCGGAGCGGTCGTTCTGGTTGGAGGTTTCGGGCTTGTCTCGTATTTGCGTCGGGCCAGTCAAGCAAAACCGCTCGAGGTTAGCGCCGCATCGCTCGAGCGTGTGCGTCAAGATTTGAAATCGCGTGAGGTTGAATCATGATTTTTTGGTTGATCGGTTTGGGATTGCTCGCTGCGTTGCTGGCTTTTTTGGCGTTGCGGCCCAGTTTGCAAAAAACTCAAATCTTGAGTGCTGCGCAGACTGAACGGCTCGAACTCGAGGAGGAACGCGATTCGATTTACTCCGGTATTCGAGAACTTGAGCGCGATCAGGCCGCCGGTTTGGTGGATGCGCAAGATTACCAACGTTTGCGTTTGCGTGACGAAACCCGTGCCGCGTTGATTCTCGAAAAACTCGAGGATTTGCCACCGATTCCAAAACAGGTTCGAGGCTCGAATGGTTCTCGAATTTGGCCGTTGGCGTTCGGTACGCTCGCGGCCTTGGCGGTGGTCGGAGTTCTCTCGAGTGCTTTCGTTGTCTGGCCGTTGCAACGGATTGGACTGCGTGAAGAAGAACGGAAAATGTATGACGCCTCACGGCAACTGCCCGCGCTCGAGACGGCCCTCAACCGAGAGGCTGCCGCCAGTCCAACCGGTGCCAGTCAGAAATCCTTGCTCGAATTTGGACAGGTCGCCTGGGATGCCAAAGATTACGAACGGGCCGCGAAAGTGTACGGCAGCGTCTTGCGGGTTGACAAACGCGAACCGACCGCTCTCACCCGTTACGGCTCGCTGCTGTTCTTCGCGGGTCGCAATCAGGAGGCGCTCGAGTTGTTGAACGCCGCCACCACCGTCGATCCAAAACAGGCTGAGGCATGGCTGACCAAAGGTAACATTTACTTCGGCGCTTTGAACGATCCCAAAAAGGCGCTCGAGTCATGGCAGGTTTACAAATCAGTTGCGGGCAAAGAAGCTTCGAGCCGTATTGCTGACTTGATCGCCGCTGCCGAAACGCGATTGCTGGATTCTGACCCTGGAGCGAAACTGTTCGCGCAAAATTGTGCCGGTTGCCATGGCGCTCAGGCGCAAGGTTTGGTCGGACCGAACTTGAAAACGAGTCGATTGGCTCGAGATGCCGCGTTCGTCAAACGTCAACTCGAGAACGGTTCCAAAGACGGTCAGATGCCCGCGTTCAAGCAACTCAAACCAACCGAACTAACGCAGTTGGTGAACTACGTCAACGCCCTGAAATGAGCCTGCACCCATGAACGAACCGGAACCCACTCCAACAATCTCGAGGCGCAACATCCTCGAGTATTGGTGGCTCGTACCGGTCGGCGCGGCGGCAACGTTCTTTGGCTGGTTCGGTATTCGTTCGTACAACATTTTGCTCGGCAAGTCCGCGCCTGGACCGGCGAAGTTCAATCCCGGCTCGAGGATTCGGGTTGGTTCAAGCAAGGATTTCGCGCAGGTTTGGGTCAGCAAGGAATTCGAGTACCCCGTCAAACTCGGCTCGAGTATTGGCAAGACTCCGGTGCTGGTGATTCGCACAACCAAAGCGCAATTGGGTGGCATCACGGTTGGCGATCAGCATTTTCTGGGTCTCTCCAAAATTTGCACGCATTTGAATTGTAGGTGTGATCTGGTGCGTGACCCGGAGGTTGCGGCGCTAGCGTACAAATTCCGTCCCGATCAGGGCCAGCCATTGCTCGGATGCGCCTGTCATTTCAGCGCCTTCGATCCCGAACAGGCCGGAGCGAGCGTCGGTGGTCCTGCCCTGAAGAACCTGCCGCGAGTGCAACTCGAGCATCGCAACGGCGAGATTTACGCTGTCGGCATCGAATCAGCCTGACCAGATTTTCGTTGGGGCGAACTCCATGTTCGCCCACGCCAGCAGAGGCCGTGGACCCCGGCCTAAACGCCACTTCAGCCGCTCGAGTGACGCCTCTCACCGAGGTACGCTGAAATGAACGTATGAAACGACTTGTCATCCTTGCCGCCATTGCACTCTCGAGCCAATCTTTTGCCAGTCCCGCCACCGACCTGATGCGCGAGGCAAGCTTCTACCTTGAGTTTTATTACAACGGCCCGTCGAACGTGAACCTGAAAGAACTGACGGTCCGCTATAACAAGCAACTCGAGACAGCCTGTGCCAATCAGGGGGAAGCGTGCAGTTTCGACACGGCTCGCGGTTTCATCACGCGCATGCTTTCCGAGGTTGGCGATGGGCACACGTACTATTTGTTCCCGAATAATTTTGCTTCTGCGATCAACCAGTATGCGGGCATCAACCCGGACACGCGCAGCGTTTATGGCTTCTCGCTCTCGAGGGCCAATGAACGCGGCGAGGTGCTGATTTCCGAGGTGCGCTCTGGTGGTGCGGCGCTCGAGGCTGGGTTGCAACCTGGGGATCGGATCGAACGGATTGGTACTCAAAAATTGACTGGTGCGAACGCGGCCAATGACTTGCGGAGCAAACTCGAGACGGAACCTCGCGCCCGAATCAGTGTGCTGCGTGGTGATCCCACCAATCCGAAACGCCTGAGTTTGACCTTGACGAAGAAACCGATCATCAATCCAAACTTGCCCTACCTGTACGCGCCTGCTGTCGCTCCAGCCGGGGTAATGGTGATTCGCTTCCCCAGCTTCGTGGGGTTTAACGACATTGGTCCAAAAACATTTGAACTGGTCAACCAAGCCCGTGCCAAAAATGCTCGAGCCTTGATTTTAGATGTGCGTGGCAACGGTGGCGGCGAGGAAACCGAGTGCATCACGGCCGCCGCCGCGTTCACCGGCAGCGTCGAACTGGCGATGAAGGGCAGGCTCGAGACGGTCAAGCTTGGTTTCAAAGATGGTGCGACGTTCGGCAATGACCCTCGAGACCCACGGGGCTACCGCGTGCCAAATGCGCAACCGTGGACGGGCAGTGTCGCCGTGCTGACCGATGAGGGAACCGCCAGTTGCGGCGAGGTACTGGCGTACCTGATTCAACGGGCCAAGCGCGGCCCAATCGTCGGGGCGCGAACTCGAGGTGTCTTGAACAGCGCCACAGATTTCTTTCAATTGATCGACCGTTCGGCGGTCGCCATCACATACGTCCGAACCCTTAATTCTGACGGAACGCCATTGCCAGAATTCATCACGCCAGATGTTGAGGGCCGTTCCAACTTGGATTTGTGGGCCACGAGTGGACGCGATGCACTGCTCGAGACGGCACTGACGGCATTGAACATCAAATGAAAACGGAGCATCCGTTGAACGTCGGATACTCCATGGATTTGCAGGAGACTCGAGCTATTTTGTGGCTGGTGATTCAGGGTATGCGACGGGCAAGAAGCGTTCTGGAATCTCCCAGATCACCAACTTGACCGGGTTTTCCTTGAAGGTTTTCATGTACTCGCGCATCGGCACGATTGGACCTTTGCCTTCTTGCGCGGCATTCAATAAATCTGCTCCAAGCTCGAGTTTGAGCGATCCGGGGAAACCAAACTTGTCGTTCGCGCTGTAACTCGTGCCTACCAGTGCAACCTCGAGTTTCGCATCGCCCATCAGTCCGCCACCAGCCGAACCCTCGACCGTGCTTGAGGTCAGCGTGTCCGTTTTCGGGCCAGAGGCTTGTTGGTTGCCCATGGGAATGTATTTGAGCAGGTCGCCGGAGTGCTCGAGTGGCTTTCCTGGTACTTCTGTGAAAGTGGCAGCCGCTAAACTCAGGTTCGCTGCTTGAATGGCCTCAGCGATGCTCTTGGCGACCACTCGAGCACCCGTGGGCGTGAAGTGCGTATCGGTCTTCAAGAACAGATCGCCCTTTGCTTTGGCTGACTCGAGTGCGGTCAGTGTATCGGGCACGATCACACCAAGTTTGTTCAGGTTCGATTGGAAGCTCGAGTAAACGCCATCCCAGTATGCGGGTTTCTTGTATCGGCCCAAGTGTTCGGCGTAAATTCGGGCTTTGGCCGGAATGACCACGACGGCCAGTTTCGTGCCATTCGCCTCGAGCTTGCGTTTGACTTCAGAAATGTACTCGAGCTTGCCCTGAATCTCCGCATTGAAATGCTTCGGGCGTTTGAACTCCTCGTCCGTGAACAACCAACCATCCTCTCCAATCAACACGCCGGTTCGACCGTTTTTAAACAGGTTGTACTCGAGCACGCCCCAGGCATCGATGCTGGGTTGCCGCACCGGAATGTTTTTGTCGAGTTCCGCCTCGAGCGCGTGTGAAGCTGCGCCATTCGTGACGGATTTTCCGCTCAGATCCGCCGTCCACGGGTGCGCCATGACCGCGAAGGCCGCGCCGACGATCACGCTGGCAATCATGAAGATGCCGTTGAAACGATGGGCGCTCGAGGTGTGTTGGTTGACGTTCGTCATCGCCTCGGCTTTGCTTTGATTTTTGATGGGTTGGGTGGTCATGGTTTGCGTCCTGGTCATGATGCGCCTCAGAATTGGGAACTCAGAATTGGGAACTCAGAATTGACAGCTCAGAATTGACAGCTCAGAATTGAAAGTACAAGAAGGGCGAGTAACTTTGTGCCATCATGCGCATCACGGAGATCACGAACAGGGCTGGGATGATGTAAATGCCCCAGGTGATTCGAGGCTGGGTTGGTTTGAGTTGCTGTTCGGCCCACCAACCACCGGCAATTGTGACGATGGCCGCACCGATCAATGCGCTGATCTCGAGACCGCTGATCTGAAAGGCGAGCGCATCGGACAGTGCGAACCCGTTGACTCCGGCCATGCCCAGCAATACTCGAGTCGCCTCGCCCATGTCCACGGATCGGAAGAAGACCCAACCGATCATGACCAAGAAGAACGTGCCGGGAATGGTGATCCAGGTGCTCATCGGGGCGCGTTTGCTGCCCTTCAAATACCGTTCAATTGCCAAGATGCCGCCGTGCCAGGCTCCCCAGATGATGAAGGTCCAGTTCGCGCCGTGCCACAATCCGCCCAGAACCATCGTCATCGAGAGGTTGATGTAGGTGCGGGCCTCGCCGAAACGGTTGCCGCCAAGGGGAATGTACAAGTACTCGCGCAGCCAACTCGAGAGCGAGATGTGCCAGCGCCGCCAGAAATCGGTGATCGAACGGGCGGCGTAAGGGTGGTTGAAATTCTCGGGGAATTCAAAGCCGATCATCAGCGCAAGCCCAATCGCCATGTCGGAATAGCCCGAGAAATCGAAGAAGATTTGTGCAGTATAGGCCAGTGCGCCCAGCCAAGCGTCGGCGGCGGTGGCCCGCTCAAGGTTGAAGGCGGCATCGGCGAGCGGTGCGACCGTATCGGCCAGCAGAACCTTCTTGGCGAAACCGAGCATGAAACGGGCGGAGCCTCTAGAGAAGCGGTCCCAGGAGTGCTCGCGGTTGCGGAATTGCTCGGCGAGCAGGTGGTAGCGCAAAACCGGACCGGCGATCAGGTGCGGATATAGAGCAATAAATGCGGCAAAATCGATAATGCTCTCGGTCGGTCGGGCCTCTTTGCGGTAGATGTCCACCAAGTACGAGATCGCGTGGAAGATGAAAAACGACAGGCCAATCGGCAAGAGCACCGGCGTCCAGTTGAACGCTTTCGCGCCCAAACCCTCGAGCGCGGCATTCAGTGCGTCCACCCCGAAGTTGGTGTACTTGAAATACGCGAGTGCCGCCAGATTGAGGATGACTGCAACGCTGAGCAACCTGAATCTCATCTTCTGATCGTTGCTGCGCTCAATCGCCAGCGCGAAACCATACGCGACCACGGTGATTCCGGCCAGCAACGCCAGGAAGTCCATGCGCCACCAGGCGTAAAAGCTGTAACTCGAGACGAGAATCAATGCTGAACGCCATTTTGTGGGCGTCAGATAATACGCTGCCAAAAAGATTGGCAGGAAGACGAACAAAAAAATGCCGCTCGAGAAGACCATACGAACCTCAATTGCCAGGAATCGGCGACCGGACTGGCCCACTTTGGACAATTTCAGCGCGGTCTATTCAGCATAAGAATACCTGCCTCGAGATCAAACGCTGGGTCTCGAGGCGCATTACAGGTTGAAAGCAGCCGGGTTGTTTCTACTTGGCGGTGCTGCTGCGAACCCAGACGGCTTTGCTTTCAGAGAAAACAATCGTCGAGTAGGTCGAGCCGCGCTCGAGTTGCACGGCTGGGAAGCTGGCAATTTTGCTCGTGCCGTTGAAGGCGGCGAGTCCGACTTTAATCGCGTTGACGGCCTGAGACTTGACGGTTCCTGGAGTGACACCGTTCACCACTGTTGTTTTCCCGTCTTCGGTTTTCAGAGCGACGCTCGAGATTTTAGAAAGATTGTAAATCGCCAAGCCCGCCTTGGTCTGACCGGGATTGGCTGGGTCCTCGAGCACCTCGACATCGCTGCCGTTGACGATCACGCTGTAAAAGCGTTTGGCAAGCACGCTGACTTCTTTGTTGGCTGCACCTGCGGCAAGCTTGTGTGCTCCTTGAGGGATCACACGGTAGGCACTGGCGTTCTGGCTCGCGACTGCACCGTAAGCCACAGCGTCGATTCCAGCTTTGACTTCACCTGTACCGGCGTTGATCACACGAACGAAGGCTGAATTGGCTGGTGGTTCTGGATCGTACAAACCTTGGGCAACAGTATTGATCAGACCTGAGGTGGCGAGGCTGGCGGTAATGGTCAGTGCAATCAATGCGAATTTATTCATGGGAACTCCTCGGGTAAATCTCTTTTGGGCGCAACACTCGAGTTTCGGTGACGCTTTCCTACAAAGATTGGGGGTAGAACGTTAAACTGACATGAATCACAAAGAATGAAAAGTATTTGTCTTGAGATTACCCTTCAGCCTGAAAAGCATCATCTCATTTATTGCACGATTTTTGATCCGCTCTAGGCGCTTTTGGATTTATTCATTCTTCATGGCTCGAGGCGGGATCGGTCCGGGAACATCAACCTGAAAGCGAGCCGTGGCGAGTCGTTCGGTCACTCGAGCCATTCGGACCGGCAAGTCACTCGAACCCAAGGCACGATCAGGCCACAACAACCTTGCCTCACCTGATTTCGACGTAGAATCTCTAAAGATCACCGGGAGGCAATATGAAACGATTCGTCATCGGATTGGCCCTGTTCTGCTCGAGCGTGCTGTTGGCCTCGCTTTCGCAGGCGCAAGGCAAAACCAAGATCAGCTTCTGGCATTCGATGGGTGGTGCGATTCCCACGGTCAATGCTTTTGCCGCAGAATTCAACGCCTCGCAATCCAAATTCCAAGTTGAGGCGGTTCATGCGGGGGATTACCCCGAGGCGAACACCAAATTGATCGCTGCATTGCGGGCCAAGAACGCACCCGTGATCTTTCAATCTGAGATCGGTTTCTTCCCACGCCTGGCCGAAGATGGAGTGCTTGCCAATCTGGGCGACCTCGAGAAGGGTCTTTCGCCAGAATTGACCAAAGATTTCTTTCCAGCCGTTTGGAATTACGGGATTTGGGAGGGCAAACGTTACGGCCTGCCGTTCAACTCGAGTACACCGGTTTTGTTTTACAACGCGAATTTGTTGCGGGCCAAAGGCTTGAAACCACCAACCACCTGGCCGGAATTTGCCACGACCGCCAAAGCCTTGACCGCTCGAGGCGTCAAAGGTTGGATTGCCTTCGCCGACAGTTGGCAATTCGAGCAGATGGTGCTCTCGCGTGGCGGCAATGTCGTCACGGAAGATGGCAAACCGAATTTCACTAGCAAAGAAGTGGTTGAAGCCCTCGAGTTCATGCGCGACCGCGTGCGCGAGGGAACTGCCGTGCCGCGCAACCTCGGCGAGACGCGCTTTGCGATCCTGGATTTTGTGCGCACCAAAGCGGGCATGGCGATAGCGAGCATCGCCAACTGGCCAGATATTTTGCCATACAGCGTCGCCTTCGAGTTGGGCGTGGCCCCGCTGCCACGCGGCACGAAAACAATTGTGCCCTTCGGCGGAGCGCAATTGGTCGTCACCAAAGACTCGAGCGCCGAAGAACAGGCCGGAGCCTTCGCCTTCTGGCAATTCTTGATGGAACCCAAAAACATTGTCACCTGGACCAAAGCCAGCTACTACGTGCCGGTTCGTCGCAGCGCACTGCCACAACTCGCCGATTGGTACAAGCAAAACCCGTACCGCAAGATCGCCTTCGAGCAATTCGATGAGGCCGTCTCGAGGCCGAGGGTGCCCGGTTATGCGGTTTGGAAAACCTACCTTGAAGAAGCCATTGAAAAGGCCGCGAAGGGTGCAGCCGAACCTCGGGCCGCACTTGAGGAAGCACAGAAACGAGCCCTGGCAAGATGAGGTCAGTTCGGGTCAGGTTGGTTAAATGAAACTCGGTTTCACCCCGATCAATGCGCAAATGATCGATCTCGAGCAGGCGTTTCGGCTCGCTGCCGAACTCGAGCTTGATTTCGTGGAACTGACCTTTGACTTGCAAGAGATCGAACCGCGTTCGCAACCTGTCCAAGCTGTGCGTGAACTGACTCGAGCGACCGGGATTGGCGTCAGCGTTCACCTGTCCTACGTGGACCTGAACCTCGCCAGCCTGATGCCCGGCGTGCGCGAAAACAGCGTGGCCCGCACCAACCGTGGCCTCGAGTACGCCCATGAAATCAACGCCATCGTCGGGGTGTTGCACACTGGTTTGGTCCCGTTGCGTCACCCGCTGATCATGCCTCGAGCCCACGCCGCCCTCGAACAAAGTCTGTCGGAGATCACGGCGCTCGTGCCGATTGTGCTCGAGAACTTGGCCTTGGATGGGTACGACCTACTGCGCGGTCCTGCCGAACTAGAGGTCGTCACAAAAAAGGCGGGATTTTCAAACTGCATCGATCTTGGACACGCGCTCGTCGAAGGCTGCACGACCGAACTGAATGACGGCGCAGGCTCGGGCGGATTGCACAACGGCCTGAACCGGCTCGAGTCGTACAAGACGGGCCTCTCGAGCGTGATTCACCTTCACCTGCAAGACAACGACGGCAGCGACGACCAGCACCATGCGCTCGGCACGGGCGGGATCAACTGGCCCGCACAACGCGATTGGCTGAGAGGATTCAACGGAACGGCCTCGCTCGAGATCAATGGGGGAGAGGCCGAAATTCGCCAAAGCGTGATCTTCTTGCGGGAATTGCTGGCATGAGCAGAACAGATACTGACCTCGAGAAGTCACTGTCTCACACGAGAATGGGCTTGTGCTTCATGCTTCTCACTCCCGTGAACCCAAAATGAATCCCGTGACACGTGCCGCCCTGATCATGCTCGCCGCCCTCGTCGTAATTGGACTGGTGGTCAGTTTCATTCCCAACGCGCAAAAAGTGCCGCTCGGACAGGTGCAGTTGGATGGTGTGATCCTCGAGTTGTACCCAGCGGCGGACCTTGATGCCAAATGGGTGTTCAAGGCATCCACCGTCACAGTCGATCCTGAAACCCGAGAGAGTGTCGCCACACTTGACGGCGATGGCATTCGTTACGTCAAAAACAAACCAGACTTGTACCTGCGCACGCCCACTGTGACCATTGATGGCAACGACAATATTCGCACCCAAGAGGCAAAAATCTACATCCCAAAAGATTGCTATGTCTTAAAACTTGGGCAGGCGGGTGCGGCCTTCGTCACGATTGACCAGAACACCGGTTACTCCGCACCATACGCCGATTTGAACTCACCGAGCGTCTTTCAAAATGGTCCGAATTTCACCAGCAACTTCGATTTCAAAAATGCGGCAATGGACATTCAACGCGGTGGGTTTCGCACCAATGACAAAAAACTGACATGCGCCAAAGTCAAACGCGACATGGGTTGGACGCAACAGTAAACAAAATTAACCAACCCGAGTGGGGAATGTTCACCATTACCGGGCACACTCGAGTCAGGAGGATCACATGAAACCACACTCGAAATACTTGATCTCTTTGGCCCTCGTTTCAGGACTGGTCCTCGCCGCCAGCGGTCGCGTCATCACCATCGAAGGCGGCAAGTTCAAAGGTGACTTGCGTAATGGTCCGCTCGAGTACAGCGGCGATTTTATCGGTTCGGTACAGAACCTCAAGATTAAAGGGCAGAAAGCCACCCTATCCGCACCGTCAGGTAAATCTTTGGGAGAGGCCGAAGGGCAACGTATCGCTGCATTCGAGGGCGGAGTGGTTGTCACCCGAGGTCGCCTGACCGCCAAAGGTCCAAGCCTCGAGTACAAGGAAAGCACAGGTTTGGGCGTGCTCGCAGGTCCAACGAATGTGGTGCAAAAACCAGAAAAAGCCGGTGAAGAAGATGTAGTCATCACCTCGGCAACATCAACTTTTGATGTG
>JAYURE010000573.1:0-1504 GCA_043756345.1 Deinococcales bacterium
ATGGTCGAATCATCGGTCGTGACCGCTCCGACCGAAGTTGATCAGGTCGCACCGACATCGATCCAAGCCCCCTCTGCACAGGGGCCAGCCGGACAAGCCCCCGCCGGACAGTCTGCCGTCAATGTCAAGAGCACCGTTTCGCGCACCGATCCGGGCGAATTCGTGGTCGATGATTCACCGGTGGTGAAAGAGGGAACGGGCGAATTTTTGCTCGATGTCGAGTTCGCCGAAGACCAAACGCAATTTGACTTGGACTTCGCCGATCTTTCACCCGAACAATCCGAACGTGTGCTCGAGATCGATTTGGGCGAAGAGGCCCGTCAACTCGAACTGCTCGAGGCCGAACACCGAGGCGTGCTCGAATCCAGCGCCGATCTTGGAGTGTTGCTGGCCGAACTTCAAAACAAGAACAAACATGATCGTGTCCTGCTCGGCGCGGAACTGATCCGTTTGCGCGAAATCATCCTCGAGCGCCAAGTGCAAATACTCGAAACGCAACGCGCCCGACTCGAACAAATCCCAGCAATGCTCGACAAGTTTGAAAGCATCGGCGTCGATGTCGGCGAAGCCCGCCTGACGCACTCGATTGCCAGCGGCATGGTTGCCGCCAAAGTCCTCGCCAGCGATGACCTGGCGACACTCGAGGATTTGCTGCGCACTTTCGAGCGTCAATTCGAGGCACGAAGCCAAGTTCACAACGAAGAACAAGCCAAACTGAGCCGCACACTCGAGAAACAAGATTCGTTCCTTGGTGAAATGCGGTCCGCACACGCCATGTTCGCTCCGCTCGGCAGCATCACCGCGAATTTCCTGGCTGGCCTGAATTTGCTCGAATCCGAAACCAAAGCCCGAACCGTGCGTGACGACCTGATCAAAGCCTTGAACGACGAGGCACAAAAACTTCAGGGCGAACTCGAACGCCGCCTTGCCAATGAGCGTGCCGAAACCGAACGCAAAGCGCTCGAGGAACGCCAACGGCTCGAGCAACTGGCCAAAGAATCACAGATCGAAACCGAACGTGTCGCCGTCGAAGCCCAAGCCGAAGTCGAACGGGCCGAAACCGCCCGTCGCGTCCAGGCCGAAAAACTCGCCGCCGACCGCGCCAGAGAATCCGGCATTCTGCGCGGTATGCGCGTCGCCATCGCGTCCTTGCCGGACCTGCCAGACCTCAGCGCCCAAACCGATTCCCTGCGGGCCAGGTTGGTCAGCGCCCAGCAATCCGTCGAGGCGGGCAATCCACTCGGCGCGAACCTCGAGGGATTGCAAGTCGCGCTCTCCGAATTGGGTCACGGGTACACCCGGACCTTCCAGGAACGCCTGATTCAATACGAGGCCCGAGCCCAAGCGCAAGGCGCGACCGAAGTCATGCAGGCCGCCCGTGCCGCCCGCAGCGGACTCGAGGGCGGACTGTACCCAGACCTGACCACGCTCGAGGCCGGACTGCTGGCACACCGTGAAACCCGCTTGAACCAACAACGCCGCGAACTGGCCGAACTCGAAACGG
>JAYURE010000574.1:0-1503 GCA_043756345.1 Deinococcales bacterium
TTCTTGACGGCAATGGCGACGCAGGCTGCCGCGCAGGTGTTTCGCCTGACGAATGATGCCGAATTTCTCGAGATGCACGCCTACTTCCTGGCGCAGACCTTCAGGCAAATGTACTGGTACGACGATCAAACGATGCCCGAGTACCGCGACTACAGCACGTACTGCATGTTTCAAGCGTGCACCCCGATCATCTATCCGGCCTTTTTCGAGAACATCGAACCGTTGGCACGGATTGCCAGCACGATGGATGTTTTCACGCCGAGCGTCGGTCTGCTGCGAGCCTTCAACCACGCCCGCAAAAACAATTTCTACATGTTCCCAAAATGCTTGCCACAGAACCACCACGGCAGCAGTCTCGAGTACATCCCGTTTGAAAACGTCGGCATTCTCGAGGATGAAAAAACCGGTTGGGTCGGGCAGGAGATTTACGGCAGTGGGCAGGTGTTTGGTGCGTACAACATGTGGGAGGCATTCGCCCGTAGCGACGACCGTGACCTGATGGTGATCAACACCGACAATTACAAGTTCTTTGATCTGGCACACGTCCGCGAGTTTGACCTGAATTTTCTGGTCTACAACGCCGAGGCGCGAACAATCACGACACGGCTTGAGGTGCCAAGCTTGCGAGCATCAGATCGGGTCACAGTGGATGGCGTGGTCGTGGCACACGACGGTACTGGAATCATGCTCGAGCTTGCACACGACGCGGTGGTGCGGATTCGGCTCGAGCGAAACCCATGCTGATGCACCTGTCGGGTTAACTGGCAAATCAGGAGTGCTCGAGGACAGCCCCGAACAGGCCATCATTCAATTCCGGCTCGAGCTACGCAGGCTGCGTTTGGGATCGAGAAACCGCTTCGGGGACGAATCACCCGTGAAACACATTAATTTCGGCAAATTGCCTTGACAAATCGCAATGTTTCTGCAAAGATACTGCAACCGATTGCGTTCATATTGCAAAAGCATTGCACCTCACAGGTGCGGCAGTGGAGGATGTGTTCATGTCAACGGTCAAACAATTGGCAGCCACGATTGGCGTCTCCACCGCCACCGTCTCACGTGCCTTGAACGGCAAGCCCGGACCCTCCGAAGAGGTTCGCAACCGCATCCTGGCCGAAGCCAGTCGGCTCAACCTGACGCTCTCGAGCGCGGCGCGTTCGCTTTCGACCTCACAGACTGATCACGTCTGCTTTGCGGTCTACCACCTGCCCAGTCCACTTTCGGGCGATCCGTTTTACAGCGAAATCCTGATGGGCGTCGAGGCCGAATTGCGCCAGGCCGGAATGCACACCATGCTCGAGGTGATCGGCGAGGACGAGATCAAAGACCCGGCCCGCTGGCGCATCCTGCGTGAACGCCGCGCCGATGGCGTGATCCTCAACGGTCCATTCGTTCCGGCCTCGTTCATCGTCAAGCTGCACACGTTGGGCATTCCGGTGGTGCTGGTGGACAACTTCTTGCGTCACACACCGGTCGATGCGGTCGTCTGCGATGACCGTGGCG
>JAYURE010000575.1:0-1503 GCA_043756345.1 Deinococcales bacterium
CGAGTGATTTGTTTTATCGCACGCCGTACAACAATTCCATCGTCAGTTGATCCAGGTGCTCGAGGCCCGGTCCGCGCTTGCCGAGCATTTCACGGTCAAACTGGTGTGCCTTGAGGGTCGCCGCATTGCTGCTCGAGTAGGTCTTGCTTAAGCCCTCGAGTTGCTGATCATGCACGTGATACGCCTTGATCGCCGCTTGGATTTCCGCATCGGCGTTAAAACGAGCGACCTTCTCTTTGAGGATCAAGTACGTGCGCATACAGCCTTTGGCAAATGCCCAAACGCCCGCTTCATCCTCGGTGCGCAGTGCGTGCGCGTCGAAATGACGCATGCCGCTGTAACCAGAATCCTCGAGCAGTTTAACGGTGAAGAACGCACCCTTTGGGTTCTCTGCGCCGAAACGCAAATCCTGATCGAAGCGTCCGGGTTTCTGATCGTTCAAATCAATGTGAAAGAGTTTACCCGCATCAATCGCTTGCGCGACCGCGTGCGTGAACGAAAGCCCCGCCATCGTTTCGTGCGCGAACTCCGGGTTCAAGCCGAACAATTCTGATTTCTCGAGTGTGGCAATAAAGCCCAAGGCCGAGCCGACCGTCGGCAAGTAAATGTCACCGCGAGGTTCGTTCGGTTTCGGCTCGAGCGCGAACTTGTAACCGTAATTGCTGTCCTCGCTGTAGGCTGCCAAGAAATTCAAAGCCTCACGGAAATGCTCGAGCCCGAGAATGCTGTTGCTGCCCGCATCGACTTCTGAGCCTTCGCGTCCGCCCCAGAAAACATAGGTTTTCGCACCGAGTTCCGCACCCAAATCCATCGCGTTCATCGTCTTCTGAATCGCCAGCGCACGAACTCGAGCATCGGGGCTGGTGAAGGCTCCATCTTTGAAGGCCGGATCGCTGAACAAATTCGTGGTCGCCATCGGCACTTTCATGCCGGTCTCCGCGAGCGCCTTCTTGAAGCTTCCGACGATCCGATCCCGCTCTGCCGCTGTCGCATCGATTGGCACCAAATCATTGTCGTGCAGATTCACACCATACGCACCCATTTCGGCGAGTTTGTGAACGATGTCATCTGCGCCAATCGCTTCACGGGTGGGGCTGCCGAACGGATCGCGGCCAATGTTGCCAACCGTCCACAGGCCGAAGGTGAATTGATGCTCAGGTTTGGGTGTGTAATCGGACATGATGCCTCCAGATAGAGATGCGCTCGAGATCGTGATGCTCGAGAAGTGCGGATGAATGCGATTGTTGTCGTAGCCCTGCCGGTCAGTCCAATTCGTGATACTCGAAGAAATCAAAATCGGCGTGCAATTTCGTGCCTGCCAAATCTTGAACACACAACGCAATGAACGTACCGGTGAACGCAAGTCCATTGCAGTAATCATCCGAGAGCTTGTAAGACTCGAACGCTGGACCAATCTCGAGCCAGTTCGCACCATCGTCTGAATAGAGGAATTGAAAGGTGTGCTTGGCAAAATTCACACGCAAGTAGATCGGGCCAGATTCG
>JAYURE010000576.1:0-11826 GCA_043756345.1 Deinococcales bacterium
TCGCCTCGAGATCCATCTTTTTTCGGCCAGCCTTGCCCGCGTAGGCGCATCACACGACCCGTTTGCGATCCGGCGGGAACACTCAGATCAACGCGACCCTCGAGCGTTAAAGCTTGAATCTTGCCACCGAGCACCGCTGTCGGGGCGGGAACCTCGGCGGTCACGCGAACATCATCACCCTCGAGTTTGAACGTTCCATCCGATTCAATCTTGATGGTTAACAGGACATTGCCGCCACTCGGAGCCTGACTCTTCAGGCGCAACTTCGCGCCATCTCGAGAACCGGCCGGAATGTTGACATCCAACTTGCGATCCCCAACTTGAACTTGGCGGCTCGTGCCGCGATACGCCTCGCTGACACCAATGCGAATTGTGCCTTCAACATCACGCAATGCTTGAGGCCGAGCCTGACCGCCGTAACCGGGTTGACCACCGAAAAGATCCTGAAAATTCCCACCTCGAGGCGCACCATTGCCGAACAGGGTTTGGAAGAAATCGCTGAAATCTTGCCCACCCGCGCCAGGTTGACCGCCCGCGCCTCCAGGCCAACCTCCCGGTTGCTGCGGAATGTTTCCGGTGCGTCCATAGGTGTCGTAAACCTGGCGCTTCTCGCTGTCACCAAGGACTTCGTAAGCCTCGTTGATCTCCTTGAATTTCGCCTCGGCATTGGCGTTGCCGTTGTTGCGATCCGGGTGAAATTCTTTGGCGAGTTTGCGATACGCCTTTTTGATGTCATCGTCCGTTGCTGACTTGGGCACGCCGAGGAGTTTGTAATAATCGCGGTAGCTCATGGGGTCCTAAAAAGGCAGAGGAAAGAGAAAAGATTAAAGAGGCGATCCCGCCCGTCAGGTGCGTCTTGGGATCAAGAGGAAAGTAAAGGCTTGAGCGTTTATTCGAGGTTCAGTTGACTGACTTGCTTGGAAACCAGCACTCGGGCGGGTCGCACCAGCTTGCCACGGATGGTGAAGCCAGCTTGGTAAACCTCGAGAATCATGTCGTCCTGATCTCCGGGACCGGTGCCGATGGCCTCGTGAACGTTCGGATCGAAGAGTTCGCCCTTGCCGGGAACGGATTCAACTCCGAAACTCGAAAGGGTTTTCAAGAAGTTTTCGCGCACGCTCGAGAAGCCTGGAATCAAGGTGCTCGGATCGCTGACACCAGCATCGAGTGCTCTAGAGACATCATCCAGCATCGGCAGCATGGCTTCGACGGCTTTGGATTCGCCAGCGGTTTTCGCATCAATCACTTCTTCACCCATGCGGCGACGGTAGCTTTCAAAATCCGCGTACAACCTCGAGAATTTTGTTTTCCATTCGGCGACTTCGCGCTCGAGGTCGTCGGCGCGGGAGATTTTCTTTTGCAATTCCTCGAGTTGCACGAACATCTCGGAGTTCATGTCGGGGAAGTCGGTGTTGTCACCGGCTGCGTTTGCGGTCACGTCGTCGCTGCCGAAATCTTCATTGCCGGTCAAGCTCTCGTTGGCTGGTTTGGGTGTTGTGTCATCCATTGGTGTCTCCGGTTCGTGCGAAAGGGCGAAGCATGCTTCGCCCCTACGGGTGTCGTAATTTGGCTCGAGTTTAACCGGCTGGTTTGAAGTCCGCGTCGATCACGTCGTCATCTTTGGGCGGGGCGCTAGCGGCTTGAGCATCCTCGCCGCCCGCTTCATTCGCGGCTGGTGCGGCCTGCATCAAATTGCGCAAGGCTTCCTCGAGGTCTTTTTGCAATTGATCGATTTTCGAGTCATCCTCGGTTTGAATCGCGGTTCGGGCCTGATCGGTCAGACTCGAGACTTTTTCTTTCAAATCGGCGGGCGCATCTGGGCTGTCGGTCACTTGCTTCTCGGCCTGAATTCGCAAGCTGTCGAGGTTGTTGCGCTTCTCGACTTGTTCTTTGCGCTTCTTGTCGGACTCGGCGTTTTGTTCGGCCTCGATGATCATGCGATCAATCTCGTCCTTGCCGAGCGTGGTGGTGTTCTCGATGCGGATGCTGGCTTCCTTGCCGGTGCTTTTCTCTCGAGCAGCAACGTGAAGGATGCCGTTCGTGTCGATGTCGAAGGTGACTTCGATTTGTGGAACGCCCGCTGGCATTGGAGGGATTCCCTCGAGCTTGAAACGGCCCAGGCTTTTGTTGTCGGCTGTCATTGGACGCTCGCCTTGGACAACGTTGATTTCGACACCGGGTTGGTTGTGATCGGCGGTGGTGAAGGTTTCGGTTTTCTTGGCTGGCACGGCGGTGTTGCGGGTGATCAACGGTGCGACCATTCCGCCTTTGACTTCAACGCCCAGCGTCAATGGTGTGACATCGACGAGTACGATGTCGCCAACGCTCGAGTCACCAGAAAGGATTCCGGCTTGCACGGCTGCACCCAAGGCTACGGCCTCGTCTGGGTTGACGGTTTCGTTCGGGGTTTTGCCCATCAGTTTTTCGACCAGCATTTTCACGGCTGGAACGCGGGTCGAACCGCCGACGAGGATCACTTCGTCGATTTTGCTCGGTGAAAGTTTCGCATCCTCGAGGGCCTGAAGGACTGGTTTGCGAACGCGCTCGAGCAGGTCGGCGATCAGGCTTTCAAATTGTGCGCGGGTGATTTTCTTTTCGAGGTGCATCGGCGTGCGCGTCTCGGGATCGAAGGTGATGAATGGCAGGCTGATCGTGGTTTCGCTGGTGCTGGACAAATCCACTTTGGCCTTCTCGGAGGCTTCGATCAGGCGTTGCAAAGCGCTAGGGTCTTTGCGCAGATCAAAATTGTGTTCTTTCTTAAATTCGTCCGCCAGCCAACCGACGATGCGTTGATCGAAATCTGCGCCACCGAGGTGCGTGTCGCCGTTGGTCGATTTGACCTCGAAGACACCGTCACCAATCTCGAGCACGGTCACGTCGAAGGTTCCGCCGCCCAAGTCGAAGACCAGGATGGTTTCGTTGCCCTTGCGATCAAGACCGTAAGAGAGCGCTGCCGCCGTCGGTTCGTTGATGATCCGCAGCACGTTCAAGCCAGCGATACGGCCCGCCGCCTCGGTCGCCTCGCGCTGCGTGTTGTTGAAGTACGCAGGCACGGTGATCACGACATCGTTGACCTTGTAACCCAACTTGGCCGAGGCATCATCGACCATCTTGCGCAGGACCATCGCCGAGATTTCCTCGGGGGCTTTCAGACCCTCGCTGGTTTCGATGCGCACGCCGCCGTTTGGACCTTCGACGACTTTGAACGGGGCGCGGTCAGCCTCTTCTTTGACTTCACTCCAACTGCGACCGATGAAGCGTTTGACCTCAAAAAACGTGTTGGTTGGATTCAGGGCCGCCTGACGTTTGGCGACATTACCGACCAGCTTTTCAGTGCCTTTGAATGCCACGACCGAAGGTGTGATCCTCGAGCCCTCTGAGTTGACGACTACATCGGGTTTGCCGCCTTCGATGACGGAGATCACGGAGTTGGTGGTGCCAAGATCGATGCCTACAGCTTTCGCCATTTCTAGTTCCTCCAGGTGCGGGTTTGATCCCCGTTGTGGCTCGAGCCTGCCGGACTTGTTTAAGTCTCGCGCACGTTTCTCGAGGGTGGACGCTGAGGCGTCCTGTATCGGAGAAAGCATACATGCAACTTAGATGACTGTCAATAGACTTGAGTGTGGTTGTATCAAGTTTAGGGACAAGAGAAAAGATGAAAGTGAAAAGAGAAAAGTAAAATCAATGGCGCAAACCTTTAGAATCTAGACAATGACCGAACTCGCCGCGACCGAACGCCTGTACCGAACCGAATCCTATGCCCGAGAAATGACCGCAACGGTGCTCGACTCGAACACTGTTGATGGGAAACTCGAGGTGATTCTGGACCGCACGATTTTCTACCCGACCGCCGGAGGCCAATCCAATGATCTCGGCATTCTCGAGGGACGAAAAGTGCTGGATGTTCGCGGTTTGAAATCCGAAACGACGGTCGTTCATGTGCTCGAAGGCGAAACTCCGCTCGAGGTTGGCTCAAGTGTCACCGGTTCAATCGACTGGACGCGCCGTTTCGACCTGATGCAGCAACACACGGGCGAACACATCCTCGGACAAGCCTTCTACCGGCTCGAGGCGCACGTGATTGCCGTTAACATGGAACGCGAGATTTGCACGCTTGACCTCGAGCAGACGATCAGTGACGAGATGGCGCTCGAGGCGGAACTCGCAGCCAACCGAGCGATTTGGAATGCGCACGAGATTCGCTGCTACGAAGTTCACGATTCTGAAATTGGAAACGTGCCATTGCGCCGAACGCCAAAAGTCTCCGGCATGATCCGCGTCGTGCAAATTGGCGATTACGATTTTTCTGCCTGCGGTGGAACGCACCTGAAAAACTCGAGCGAAGTCGGCATGGTCAAAATTCTCAAACTCGAACGCATCAAAGGTGGTGCGACCCGAGTGCATTTTATTTGCGGCGAACGCTGCCTGATCGATTACCGCTTCAAACACGAATTCGCGGCGGGACTCGGCCTGAAATACTCAACTGGAATCGAGAACGTTCCGGCCCAAACCGAAGCCATGCTCGAGGAATTGACGCAATCAAAACGCGATCTGGGAAACTTACGCTCGAGATTTGCGGAACTTCAAGCATCAGCCTGGATTGCAGAACTCGGACCAATTGTTGCTCGGGAACTCGACGATGCGAACCTGATGACCGAGATCGTCAAAGTGTTTGCAGCCAACGCTGGTGCAATCGGAATTTTCGGCGCTAGAGTTGAAGGCCGCGCCATGCTTGCCGTTGCCGTCGGCCCCAGCGCCAATGCCAACGCTGGCGAACTGCTCAAAATTGGCCTCGAGCAAGTTGAAGGACGTGGCGGTGGTAAACCAGATATGGCGCAAGGTTCAGGCACGAAACCGCAAGGTCTCACCGCTGCACTCGAGGCGATGCGTCAAGCCTGCGCTTGATCCTCAGGCTTTTTGCGTTTCTGATTCCAACGCGGGAACGAAGCAATCAACGCGCCGATCAAACCACCGATCAGGCCGGTATCCCAAAAACGCAAAAATGCGATCCGAGCGCCTGTCACCAGATCGCCATTCAAGTCGATGAAATCAGCAAAAAAGGCGACTTGCACGAAGAACATGCCGAAACCAACCATGGCAAGCAATCCAAGAACCGCGCCCCAAACCAGCACGACCGGCCCACGAATCAATCGTCCAAGAATCCGTCGCCCCAACCAACCTGCACCGAGAGCGAGTACGGCCATCAATGCCTCAAACAAGAAGAATCTGAACATGCACTACGTTACGCCCTCGAGCCCCAAAAAGTTCCAGGGCCGAGGACCCAAGCTCCGGTAGAATCGGGTCATGACGTTCAGCCGCGAGGAACTCAAGCGCTACTCGAGACAGATTCTCGTGCCAGAAATCGCCCTGGCTGGACAGGGGAGACTGAAATCCTCGAGCGTGCTGCTGATCGGTGCGGGCGGGCTCGGATCGCCGGTCGCACAGTATTTGGTCGCGGCTGGTGTTGGTCGCGTCGGCATTTCCGAGTTCGACACGCTCGAGCTTCACAACCTGCAACGCCAAACCTTGTACTCGAGTGATCAGGTTGGACGGCCCAAACTCGATTCCGCGCTCGAGCGATTGGCTGCCGTGAATCCAGAAGTCAAACTCGAGGGCTTCCCGAAACTCACGCCAGAAAATGCGGGTGACATGTTCTCGAGCTTCGATTTGATCGTCGATGCGAGCGATAATTTTGGAACGCGCTATTTGATTTCGGACACCTGCGTGCAACTCGAGAAACCCTGGGTTTGGGGCGCGGCGCAAGGACTCGAGGGCATGGTCAGCGTTTTCGATTCCAAACTGAGCCTGCGCGATGCCTTCCCGAATCCGCCCGAAACCCAGGACGATTGCGACACGCTCGGGGTGCTTGGGCCGTTGCTGGCGGTGATCGGTGGACTGATGGCATCTGAGGCGATCAAGCATCTGGTCGGCCTCGAGACCTTGCACGGCAAACTCTGGACCTTCGATGCGCTCTCGAGCCAAGTCCGATTGCTGAAACTCAAACTTCGCGCATGATGCTGGCGAACACCGAATCGGAACTGACGCATGAATTCGCAGATACGTCCGAACTCGGTGCGCTGGCTCGAGGTGATGTTCTCGATGGCGAGGCGGCAGTCGCGTATCATTTCGCACGTTGGTTCCCGGAACGCGCAAGCGACCTCGAGATGCTGATTGTGTTTGTTTCAAATCCCAATCACATTTCAATCGGATTTCGAGCCTTGATCGATGGCACGCTTCGCTTCGCCGATGACCTCTGGATCGACTGGTCGGCGCACTCCATCGTCACGACCGCAACCGAAGCCCAAACCATCCACTCGGCATTGGGACAACGCGCTCGAGCCATCGCCGAGTTCGTTGTGCTTCACGATCCTGCCCTACAAACCCTGACGCGCTGAGGCTCGAGCTTGCGCCAGTGCTCTATTCGTGGGCCGCGCAACTTGTTAGACTTTCGGCAAGAGTACAACTCGAGCAATACCTGCCCGCACGGGCTTTGGAGGACGTATGAAAAAACGGAACCTGACCTTGATTGGTCTTGGCCTTGTCACCGCCGCCACCCTCGCCATCACCGCCGCGCAATCGGGCAAAACCGAACTTCGCGTGTTTTACGGCAGCACCTTTCGACCCGACGTGATCCAACCAATCTTCGAGCGCTTCATGAAAGCCAATCCCGGCATCGAAGTCAAATCCGAAATCGGTGGCGCGACCAGCGAACTCCAAGGCCAATACCTGACCACCGTCCTGGCCGCCAAAGATGCGAGCCTCGACATGATGTTGATCGACGTGATCCGCCCGGCACAATTCGTGGCGAACGGTTGGCTCGAGCCGCTCGACAAATTCTTGGGTGGCGACGATGACCGCAAGGCGTTCCTGTCCGGGTACGTTCCCGGGCCGGTCACGGCGGACACGATCAACAACGAACTATGGGCGTTGCCCGCCACGACCGACACGCAGTTCTTGTACTACCGCAAAGACTTGCTCGAGAAGTACAACGCCAAAGTGCCCAAGACCTGGGAAGAGGTGATCGCCACCGCCGACAAGATCATGAAAGGCGAGGCCAACCCGCAACTCCAAGGTCTGAATTTCCAGGGTGCGCCGATTGAAGGCGCGGTCTGCACTTTCCTGCAACCTTTTTGGGCGGCAGGTGGCGAAGTCGTAACCGGCGGCAAAGTCAGTGTGGACAACGACCTCGGGCGTAAAGCACTCAACCTCTGGGTGGACGCGATCAACAAATCCAAAGTCAGTACCCTCGCCATGGCCGAAAGCCGTACCGACGACTCGAGAAAAGTCATGCAGGCCGGAAACGCCGTCTTTGGCCTGAACTGGGGTTACGCCTGGGCGCACTTTCAAGGCTCGAGCCCGGACCCAACCAAAGTCAAAGGCAACATCGGTGTCTCGCGCCTGCCGAGCTTCGTTGGTGGCAAAGCCAGCGCCAACTGCCAAGGCGGATGGCAATGGGGCATCAGCGCGTTCTCCAAGAACAAAGAGGCCGCGTTCAAGCTCGCCAAGTACATGAGCAGCGTCGAAGCGGGCCGTGAGCTTTCGATCAAAGGCGGCTTCTTGCCGGTGCGCAAGGCGTTGTACAACGATCCGAAAGTCCTGGCCGCGAACCCGCATTATGCGGCACTGTACCCGGTGATCCTGAAAGCCAAGCCGCGCCCCGTGACCGCGAACTATCCGAAGGTTTCCGAGATCATTCGCACCAACGTCAATCAAGTGGTCGCTGGAGCCAAGACCGTCGATCAGGCGCTTAAGGACATGCAGGCCGCACTCGAGCCGTTGCTGAAGTAAGGTGATCCCAGAATTCGGGTTGTTTTGGCGGTTGGCTTTTGGCGATGAGCTAAACGCCGACCGCCGTTCTTTTTCCAAGAGGTACTTTTGAGTCCAATGCTCGAGACAAAACAATCCTCAAGCTCGAGCCTGATCGGGCGCTGGCGTTCTGGTAACGTGCGAGATTCCGAACTCGCAGTGCTGCTGCTCGCCCCGGCTGCCGCGTTGCTGCTCGGCGTGATGCTGTACCCGATGCTGAACGTGTTCGCCATGAGTTTGCGCGTGCAAGACACCGCCGATCCCAGCAAAATCTCGAGCAGCTTTGAAAACTTCTCGAGGCTTGTGAATGATCCAAGGTTCAGCGCGGATTTTTGGCGCACGATCTGGTTCGGATTCCTGACCGTGACTGGATCATTCCTGGTCGGCTTGCCGCTTGCGTTGCTCGCCAACCTCGAGACCGGCTGGCGTTGGTTGGTGCGCGTCGCGCTGCTGCTCCCGTGGGCGATGCCGCAAGTGATCACCGGTACGATGTTCGCCTGGATGTTCAACTCGCAATACGGACTGTTCAACGACCTGCTCGAGCGAATCGGCTTACAACCGATCTACTGGCTGATCCAACCGCAATGGGCCACCACCGCTTTCGTCCTGACCGTGATCTGGAAAACCTCGAGTTTCGTCGCCCTGATTTTATTGGGAGGCTTACAAAGCATTCCCGCCGAATTGCTCGAGGCTGCCGAGGTGGACGGCGCGACCAGTTGGCAGGTCTTCTGGAACATCACGCTGCCGTTGTTGCGACCCGCGATTGCTGTCGCCCTGATTTTTCGCACGCTCTCCGCGCTGCAAGTCTTCGACATTCCGTATGCCTTTATCAACGCCGGGGCCAGTCCAGTCCTCGAGACGCTGGGAATTTACATTCAAAAACAAACGGTTGAATTTACGGATTTCGGTTATGGCGCAACCATCAGTTTGGGATTGTTCGCACTCTCATTGGTGATCACATTTTTGTACCTGCGCTTTTTCAGAACCGAGGAATCATGACATCTCGAGCATCTTCACGGGCGCGAGACAAAACGATCTGGCACCGTGTTCTCGTCGTCGTTGCACTGCTGGTGCTCGTCATCAACGGCTTCTACCCGATCATCTGGATTTTCCTGACCAGCATCAAAAACGAACTCGAGTTGACCACCAAACCCATCACCTACTGGCCAAACGATGCCAGTTTCAAAAACTACCTCGAGATTTTCCGGGCGCAACCACTGGCACGGTACTTCCTCAATTCCTTGATCGTCTCGAGCCTGTCCACGGTTGTCTGTGTGATCTTCGCGGCGTTCGCTGCCTACGCGCTCGCCCGCCTCAAACTCCGTTATCGTCGGGCCATCGCCATCACGATCACCGCCGCCAGCATGTTCCCAATCGTCGCACTGATCATTCCACTGTTTCAAATTATGAAATCGCTCGGCTGGTTGAACACGTATTTTTCGCTCGTGATTCCCTACGCCGCGTTCTCGCTGCCGATCTCAACCCTGGTGCTGACCGCATTCTTTCAAGGCATTCCAGAAGACCTAGAGAGTGCCGCCATGATTGACGGCTGCTCGAGATTCGAGGCGCTCTGGCGAATCGTTGTGCCGCTCGCCGCGCCCGGAGTGGTCACGGCGGCGATCTTGGCATTCGTCAATTCCTGGAATGAATTCCTGCTCGCGCTGACGTTCAACAGTGCGCCGGACATGAAAACCGTTCCGGTCGGCGTGACCTTGTACCAGGGTGAATTCACGTTCCCGTGGCCGTTGATCAGCGCCGCAATCGTCGTCACGATCATTCCAGTCATCGTCATCATCATCGTGTTTCAACGCAAAATCATTTCTGGCCTGACCGCTGGCGGCGTGAAAGGCTGAAGTGATAAAGATTTCATTTTGAGCTTCGGATTTTGGTGTATCATAATGTAGATACGGGGGTCGCAAATGAATAGCATTGTCAAACGTTGGGGAAACAGCCTGGCCGTCCGATTGCCAAAAGATTTGGCACAAACCCTCGAAATGAATGAAGGCTCCAGATTAACGCTCGAGGTGGTCGAAGATGGACTGTTGATCAAACGTTCGCGCAAAAAACGTGACCTCGATGCGTTGCTTGAAGGGGTCACTCGAGAGGGCATTCACGGCGAAGTTGATTGGGGCGAACCAGTTGGTAAGGAAGTGTGGTGACACCTGCACGTGGCGATCTGATCTGGATCAACTTTGATCCGACTCAAGGCCATGAGCAAGCAGGTCGTCGTCCGGCGTTGGTGCTTTCACACACCCGTTACAACGCACGCACCGGTCTGATGCTGGCCTGTCCCATCACATCCCAAATCAAAGGGTATCCGCTCGAGATCGTTTTGCCAGATCATCTCAAAACCAAAGGTGCAGTTTTGGCAAACCAAATTAAAACGCTGGATTGGCAAGTTCGAGGTTTCAAGCGAATCGAAACCGCTCCCGAAGAATTGCTCGAAGATGTGATCGACGTGCTTGAAACTTTAATGCGTTAGGAGACTCTTATGACCGATCCCGATTTCCTCTGGTTCTGCGTGCTACAACCCGATGGCGAATACCTCGGCACGAAAGAATTGCCACCCCGCAAACCGACGCTCGAGATGATCTCCAACCTGATCGACACGGCAGGGGAGATGGGCTTCAGCAGTTTGCTGACCGCCACGAACTACCACAGCCACCTCGAGAATTACACGGCGGCGATAGCGGCACTCGCACGCTCGAGAAATGCTGGGTTGTTGATTGCGGTGCGTCCGGGCATGTTCGATGCGGCGATGTACGCGAAGATGATTGCGACAGCGCAAAACCTCTTTCCGGGTCGCGTGCGTGTCAACATCGTGACCGGCTCGAGTCCCGCCGAGAACGCGATGTATGGTGATTTCGAACCGCATGAGGGTCGGTACGAACGCACTCGAGAATTCATGCAACTCCTCCGGCTTTTTTGGACGAATGATGGTCCGATCAATTATCAGTCGGAACGTTTTCATTACGCGGGCAGTGTGCTCGAGCCGAAACCGGTGCAGCCGATTCCGTTGTACTTCGGTGGCGCGAGTGAAGCCGCCATGCGCATCGCTGCCGAACTTGCCGATGTGTATTTGCTTTGGGGCGAACCGCTCGAGATGATCAAAACCCGGATTGCCCGCATGAATGAACTCAGCCTCGAGTTTGGTCGCAAGGTTGGGTACGGTTTGCGCACGCATGTGGTCGTGCGAGAAACCGAAGAGGAAGCGATTGCCGCCGCGAACCGAATGATTTCCAAAATTGATCCGCAAGTCCGCGAGAATTTCATGAAGTCATACGCCAAAGTCGATTCCACCGGGCAGGGCAATCAGATTAAGATTTTGCAGGCCGCGCTCGAGACTGGAGATTTGTTCATCGAACCGAACTTGTGGGCCGGTGTTGGCATGGCCCGCAGCGGTGTGGGCGTGGCGATTGTTGGCAATCCCGAACAGGTTGCCGCCAAGATTCAAGGCTACCGGGACATCGGCATCGAAACCTTTATCTTCTCCGGTTATCCGCATCTCGAGGAATGCAGGCGTTTTGGCGAGATGGTCATGCCGCTCGTGAAAGGTGTGCAAATCACAACCGAGCGCAAACTCTTTGAAGTCGGTGTCGCGCCGACGATTTAGAACCCGCAATCTAAAACTCGAGCCCCAGCATCCAGTCTGCACCGAATTCATCGTTCCGAGCCATCCACAGGTGCGGTTCTGGAATCGCGTGCCCATACGCCTCGAGCTTGGAATGGATCGCCTCGACCCAGCCGCGCCGGTCGCCAACCTCGGTTTCAATCTCGAGAAATTCTTGCCAGTTGAGTTTGCGTTTTTCTGTGACCCAGGCGTAATCCTCGAAGAGTTCGATCAGCCGGAATGCGCCGCGACGCTCGAGCAGCAGCGTGTCAATCTCGCCATCGAGCGTGCTGTGACCAACAACGTGCCAACCGGACTCGGCCAGTGGGTGATGCCGTTCGAGGTCGGTTAGGGCTCGAGCATTGGCGTAACGGATGCTTTCATCAGTCGTTTCGGTCACGGGGTCGGTC
>JAYURE010000577.1:0-1500 GCA_043756345.1 Deinococcales bacterium
CGTGATGCACACCCAGCAAACGCTCGAGCGCACCGTCCAACCATTGCCGGGCCACCTCACGTTGCGCCGCCACCCAATCGTCAAATCCGGGCGCGTCCGGCAAACTGAACGCCTCGAGAAAATCGCCCCGGTACGCATGAATCGCCTGTTCAAGTTCGCGCTTCTCGAGGTCCGCATGACCGGGATTGAGTTCGCTGGTCCGCCCCGCCGCCTCGAGCGCAAAGAAATCCAAAGCGAAACCATCCCGCAACCCGAGCGCATCTCGGGCCACCACGAAATGATCGCCCAAAGTCTCGCGCAAGTACGAAACCGTGTTGCGCAAATTGCTGCGACCCTGGGTTTCCGCGAACTCCGGCCAGAACAATGCAGTCAACCGGGCTCGAGGCTGCATTCCGCCCTCGAGCGCCAAGAAGGTCAGCAATGCCAACGCTTTGCGCGTGCGCAACCGCACCGGTTCACCATCACGACGCACCTCAGGCGGTCCGAGCAGGTTTAGCTCGAGCCGGTCAGCGGGGGCGATGTCTGGTTGCATGGAAGGCTCCGACAGGAATTTGTGGCTGTGAAAAGCTTGAGGGATCTCGTTTCAACCGGAGTCTAAGCAATTCTCCTGCGTGTTGTGGTGAGTTTTGCACACATGCACCCATGGAAGAGATCAAGCGGCTCGAGCCGGAGACAGAACGGAGAGGAGGCCCATCGCACGGACCTCCATTTCGCCTGCACGACGAATACCTCGAGACTTTTTGCCCGCCCTGTCACCCTGTTGGTCACAACCCACTGTTGGCGCGTTCTCGAGCGTATACTTCTCAAGTTTGAAAGCCACCCCGAGGCGCAGTTTTTAAGCAGAGTCTCGAGGTGGAGAATTGAGGAGGACGATTTGAAACTTCACGAGTATCAGGCCAAAGAATTGCTCGCCAAATTCGGCGTGCCGGTCCCAGCAGGCAAGATCGCATTCACCCCCGACGAGGCCAAGCAAATCGCGGCAGAGTACGGCAAGATGGTAGTAATCAAAGCCCAAGTCCACGTTGGTGGGCGCGGCAAAGCGGGCGGCGTGAAACTCGCGCACACCCCAGCCGAAACCTTCGAGAAGGCCAGCGCGATTCTGGGTATGGACATCAAAGGTTTGACCGTCAAGAAAGTCCTGGTCGCCGAGGCTGTCGATATCGCCAAAGAGTATTACTGCGGCCTGATTCACGACCGCAACTCGCAATCGTTCACGCTGATGGTTTCCAAAGAGGGCGGCGTGGACATCGAAGAGGTCGTCGCGCAGAACCCGCAGGCGATCACGTACTTCGCCATCAACCCGATCACCGGATTGCGCCCATTTGAGGCTCGGGAGGTCGCATTGAAGGCCGGACTCGAGGGCAACCTGAACAAGATTGCCGCGATGATGGTGGGCCTGTACCAAACCGCCATCGGCACGGACGCGACCCTTGCCGAGATCAACCCGTTGGTCGTGACCACGCAGGGCGACATCATCGCTGCCGATGCGAAAATGGACAT
>JAYURE010000578.1:0-1500 GCA_043756345.1 Deinococcales bacterium
TCGCAGGGGAGGTACAAAAACCGAAAGTCCGAATTTTGTGTCTGAGACGACGAAAACGATTAAGTCGGAGTCAATGGCAGGGTCGCTCGTCCCTACAGAAACCGTTGAACTCAGTGCCCCATCTCGAGGTGAATTGAATGGATCTCGTATTGCTCGCCATCGCCATTCGTTTCACCACTCCGCTTCTGCTCGCGGCGCTCGGTGGGTTGTTTTCCGAACGGGCCGGTGTGGTCAACATCGCGCTCGAAGGCATCATGATTTTTGGAGCATTGACCGCCGCTGTGGTCGCGCAGCAACTCGAGGCTCCGATCCTGGCTGTGGACCCGACGGCGCGATTGGTTTGGGTGCCGTGGTTGGCAACGTTCGCCGCAATGATCGCCGGGGCGTTCATCGGTTGGATTCATGCGGTCGTTTCGATCAAGTACCGGGCCGATCAGGTGATCTCTGGCACCGCCATCAATCTGCTCGCGTTGGGTGCGCCCGCCGTGGTCTTGCTGTTTTTGTACAACAACACCACCGATTCCAAAGAGGTCGTCAATGTGCTGCCCAAATGGGGCATCACCGATACCGAGATCATGTTTTCACCTTTGACGTACTTGGCCCTCGTGCTCGTGCCCATCGTCTCGTATGTCCTATACCGCACACCGTTCGGATTGCGATTGCGCAGCGTTGGCGAGGCTCCATTGGCCGCCGCCAGCGTTGGTGTGAATGTTGCACAGATTCGTTATCTGGCCGTCATCCTCTCAGGCGTTCTGGCTGCACTTGCCGGGGCGTACCTATCGATTGGTAATCTGAACGCCTTCACCCGAAACTTGAGTGCCAACCAAGGCTTTATTGCGCTCGCAGCACTGATCTTTGGAAAGTGGAAGCCATGGAATGTCCTTGGTGCGGCCTTTTTGTTCGGTGTGTTTAAAGCCGTTGAGATTCGTTTGGGAGGCTCCGATATTCTTCCTTCGGCGCTGGTGCAAGCCCTTCCCTACCTGATCACGATTCTGGTCCTCGCGGGTTTTATTGGACGCTCGAGGGCTCCGAAAGCAATTGGCAAACCGTACCCGTAAAAACAAGTTGAAAGTGCAAAGTGACAAGTGAAAAAGAACCTTTGCACCTCGAGACTTGAGTCCTGACTTTCCACCCTTTCAACTTTCCACTCGCTGCATAGGAGTCCCATGAGTCCACACCTTGAAATTCATCCCGAAGTCCGTGATGCGCTCGCCAACAAGCAACCTGTCGTGGCGCTCGAAAGCACCGTGATCACGCATGGGTTGCCGTTTCCGCAGAATCTCGAGGTTGCGCTTTCACTCGAGGCGGAGGTTCGGGCAGCCGGGGCGATTCCGGCAACAATTGCGTTGGTCAATGGCAAGATGCAGGTTGGCCTTGAACATGCGACCCTCGAGCAGTTGGCGCAGGGTGGGATCGATAAGGTCAGTTTGTGGAATTTGCCGTCCTTGGTGGCGCAGGGCGTTTCGGGCGGTACAACCGTGGCGGCCACCGCCCACATCG
>JAYURE010000579.1:0-4051 GCA_043756345.1 Deinococcales bacterium
GAGGCGCACGCCAAAGGTCATGTGATCCTCAAACTCAATCACCTGACCGACGATGCTGTGCTTGACGCGCTCGAGCGTGCCGCGAACGCTGGCGCTCGGGTAGACCTGATCATACGTTCGACCTTGACGCGCCTCCATCCGAAGTTTCGGGTGCGCAGCCTGATCGGACGCTACCTCGAGCACGCCCGAATCGCGGCCTTCAAACGTGGTGGCAACTGGGAGGTCTGGGCGGGCAGCGCCGATTGGATGCCGCGCAATTTTGAACGGCGCATCGAATTGTTGTTTCCGCTGTTGAGCGTGGCTTTGCGGCGGCGCGTGATGACGATGCTCAAAGCGCAACTCGAGGATGATCGAAATGCGTTCGAGTTGCGAACCGATGGCGTGCAACGCGAACGTTGGTATGGCGAGAAGGATTCGCAAAGCTTCACATTTTAGTTGCACAAGTTTTTGCTGCGCAGGTTTTAAGCCTGAAGCACCACGAACAACGATTGTGCTCGAGCCCGGATCACTTCGGCCTGTGCGAGCGCCTGATCTGCTGGAAGATTGCGAATGTTCTGCCGTAGTTCCTCGAGTTCGAATCGCATCTCGACCGTGTTGAATTCGGGTTCGTGACCCAAGGCCCACAACCTGTCAACGGAACGTTCGCTGTGATCAAGCACGAATTGAACTTCCATCAGCATGTCCAAGCTGCGGTGATGCGCGGCACGTTCCGGGCGGTAATGCAATTCATTCATTGATTCCTCCTGGGCTTTGGAAGGGGAATCTAACCGGCTTTCCTGAATGGAGTTGGTCTCCAAGCTACGCTTGAACTGCTTCCACGAAATAGCTGACAAATCCATGACGAATAGGCCAAGAAATCAACTTGAACTTGGTTCAGATCGATGTCTCGAGTGACACACCCAACTCCAGCATTTGCCCCTCGAGTCGGAATACCTCAGCGTCCAATCCCTGCGTGCCACGACCAACACCGAGGTATACAAATCCAGCCCGAGTCATGCGTTCTGGCTCGAATGCGTTGCGACCATCAAGCATGATGCGGGTTCGCATGGTTTGCGCAATCTTGGCCCAATCCGCATGAATGTATTCCGACCATTCGGTGACGATCAGGACCGCATCGGCATTCTGGCAGGCCGTCTCGAGGGAGGCAGCGATCTCGAATCCCGGCACGCTTTTCACCAGCGGATCGTGAACCCGAACCCTCGCACCTCGGGCCTGCAATTCGTGCGCCAACTCGAGCCCGATGCTTTCGCGCACGTCATCCGTGCCGGGTTTAAAACTCAGGCCAAGCACCGCGATGTACGATCCGTCAAAACCGCCCAACATCGCCTCGAGCCGGTCGAGCAGGTGCAAACGCTGCGCGGCATTGACTTCGATCACGGCTTTGAGCAGGCGAAAATCGTAACCGCCATGCAACGAAAAACTCGAGAGCGCCTGCGTGTCTTTCGGAAAGCACGACCCGCCGTAACCCAAACCGGGAGCGAGGAACGACGTGCCGATTCTCGGATCATGGGCCAGCACCTCGAGCACCTGATCGATGTTCGCCCCGAGCGAATCGCAAACGTTGGCAATCTCGTTCGCATACGAAATCTTCATCGCCAGGAACGCATTCGCGGCGTACTTGGCAAGCTCGGCGCTTTCGATGCTCAACTCTAAAAACGGGATTTGTTTCGGTTCGGTTTGAAATTCGGGCATCAGATTGGGAACGTTCACACGACCCTCGAGAAACGGTTTGTACAATCGGCGTAACACCCTGAGCGCCCGATCATCCTGTGTACCGATCACGATTCGATCCGGTCGCACGGCATCGCGCAACGCCTGACCTTGACGCAAAAATTCTGGATTGCTGGCGATGGCAAAATCTGCATGAATTGTGCGTTCACGCAAATGCTGCTCGAGGGCGCGGGTCGTCCCGACCGGAACCGTGCTTTTGATGACCAGCGTGCGAAAACCGGATCGCTCGAGCGCGGGCGCAATCACATTCGCCACCGCGTACAGTTGAGAAAGGTCCGCGATTCCGGCATCGGTCAGTAGGGTTCCAACCGCGATCACCGTGACTGCCGCCTCACGTGTTGCCCGTGCCGCATTCGCCGTGAACTCGAGTCGGGCGGCGCAACGTTGCAAAGCTTGATCGAGGCCGGGTTCAAAAAACGGTGAATGTCCGTCGCGCAACGTCTCGAGTTTTTCTGGATTGTTTTCAACCACGATCACGCGATGACCCGCCAGTGCGAACGCCGCCGCCGTGGTCAGACCGACGTACCCCGCGCCGATCACGGCGACCAAAAGTGGATCGAGAAACGGGGGCGCAGCCAGGACCGGGGAGGAAGCTGCGGACGAGACGACTGGGAATGTTCCAGACATGTCTCGAGTAAAAAACATTCGTGTCATGACAGTGCAAGCCCAGCAACCATAAAGTCGTTGGCTCGAGCAATGTGAGTCCCATTTGCTGTTCTGGCGAGGACGTTGCATGCTTCTTGACCCTCAATGCAGCACCTGACGGGCTTCTTGCTCACAAGACGGCACCTTCTTGACTCCAAAGCGGCACCTAACGGGCCTGAGTCGCTAGCGGGCCGTTCGCGCTTGGGTCGCAACGCCCCTACGCGAAAAGCAGTTTTTGTAGGGGCGAAGCATGCTTCGCCCAACGAAGCGAGGATCTGTTCAAGCCTATTTTTAGACTGATCTTGACTTTGCGGTGGCCCTGATACAAGCCCAGTGCAAGCTCAACAGAGACGGTATGATTTTTGAATGCGTGTGCTCGCTTGGCCCGCCCGAGCAAACCGAGATTTGAATCCGTACAATGTGCTCTTGTATGGCGCACTCAAGCAGATTAGCGTGAAAGTTCTCGAGTGGACGGGCGATCTTGCCGATCTCGAGCAAGTCGATGTCTTGCATGTTCATTGGCCCGAATCACCGTTAAACCTGCCCGATCCGAGCGGAATTGAAATGGTTCTCGAGGCCATCAAAAAAGCTCGAGCGCTGAACGTGCGTGTGGTTTGGACGGCCCATAATTTGCGGGCGCACGCCGGAATGCACCCTAAACTCGAGCGTGAATTTTGGGCAAAATTCTGTGCCTCACTTGACGGCGTGATTGCACTTTCCGAACATTCTCGCGCCGCATTGCTCGAGACACATTCAAGCCTCGAGCAGGTTCCAATCACGGTGATTCCGCACGGGCATTATCGGGATGCCTACCCGAATACGATCTCTCGAGAGCAAGCGAAAGCGTTGCTCAACTTGCCGCCCGAGATTCCTGTACTCGCGTTCGTTGGTCAACTTCGGACCTACAAAGGTATTCCCGAATTGCTCACGGCATTCGCCGAACTCGAGGGCGATGCCCGATTGTTGATCGCGGGCAAACCCATTCCGCCCGAAGATGCGCCGCACCTCGAGACGCTGGCGGCACGTGATGCTCGAGTCCGGCTTGAGTTGGGTTTCGTGCCCGATGATCGCTTGCAGGTTTTCTTGAACGCCGCCGATTTGATCGTGTTGCCTTATCGACAAATTTTGAATTCGGGCAGTGCATTGTTGGCGCTGTCATTCAACCGTCCGGTGCTTGCGCCAGCCATCGGCAGTTTGCCAGAACTTGCGCAAAAAATGGCTGGTGATTGGGTGCAACTTTTTAACGGTGATCTCGAGGCGAGCGATTTGCGAAACGCTCTTGCGGTGAGTCGGACGATGCGTGAACGGGTCGCGCCACTCGAGGATTTTGATTGGACACAGATTGCCGAAAAAACAAAACGTTTTTACCTCGGGTTGACAAACCGTTGACAGATTTGGCGCAAACTTCGGGTATGGAACCGATCACCAGTCCCATCATCAGTATCATCACCCCGACCCGCAACCGGCCTGAATTGCTCGAGCGCAGCATCGAATCGGTGCGGGCGCAGTCGCTTCAAGCTTGGGAGATGATCGTCGTCGATGATGGCGACGGCACTGGTTTGCGCATGGTCGAATTGATCGATGATCCTCGGGTGATCGCGGTTTTGAATCCCGGTAGCGGTCACGTCGAGGCGCGAAACATGGGCCTCGAGTTGGTACGTGGCGGGTTCATTCA
>JAYURE010000580.1:0-11785 GCA_043756345.1 Deinococcales bacterium
TTTCGAGTGTGAAACCAGAGGAATTGAGTCGATTCCAGTCGTAAACGCACTTTTTTATGGGTTGCGTCGAGACGTGTCCCATTCTGCGGCTGCACCCGGCGCACCCTACGAAGCCACGCTCCCGATGGTACACGGTACGATGCTGACGATGAACGACGATTACCAAACCGAATTCCGCGAAGAGCAGCACATCGAAGAATTGAACGAGGTCGAACTTTACTTCGAGGACACCGGCCCTGAAAACGCGCCCGTTCTTTTTTACCTGCACGGCGGACCGGGTTACAACTCGTACTCGTTCCGCGACATTGTGGGCGAATCCCTGGCCCGATACCGCGTGATTTACTTGGACCAACGCGGCGGTGGACGCAGCGGCAGGTTGCCCAACAATGGCGACCTGAGTTACTTCACGATTGATGCCCTGACCGATGACATCGAAGCCGTGCGTGCCTTTCTGGGAATCGAAAAATTCATTCCGTTTGGTCACGGGTTTGGCGCGGTCCTGGCGCTCGAGTATGCGCGACGGTTTGGGCAACACGTCAACTTTTCGTTGCTGGTGAACCCGTGGATCAACTTCCCGGAACTTTCACAAACGCTGCTCGAGAAGGCCAGCGAAATTACCGGGCAACCCTTGACCAGCATTCCGCACGATCCTGAGACTCGGGTCGAACGGGCCTTCGCCATGCTCAACTCTCGAGATTTGCTTTCGAGGTTGCATTTCCCGAACGCGAATGGTCGATTGCGTTTGGAGTTTTCCGATTCCGAATCCGCACTGATGGCCGGTGGCGAACTGCAAGATGGACTGGTCACGAATGGCCTGTGGGAATTCGAGTACGCACCATTCCTGGCCGATGTCACCAGACCGATTGCGGTGATTGCCGGAATGCTCGACCCGACCGCGTACCCGGCGCAATCGGATTGGCTGGTCGATTTGGGTGGGGCGCAACTCGCCGAACTAGAAGATTGCGGACATTACCCGTGGCTGGACGATCTGGATGCGTTCGTACAGGCCGTACAGTATTTCGTGAAGTTGCCGAAAGCGAATTGAGGCTCGAGTTCAGAGTGGAAAGCTCGAGCTTGAAACGTCAATCGAGTTGGTTTTTCAGGGCTTTCTTGAGTTCCATCAAACGCCTTGAACCCTGCCATAAACCATACGAGATGACGACGGAAGCCAAACTCAGAACGAACGACACAATTGAAAGTACTCTGTCTTCCATTAACACAACAACGCTCAAAAGCACTCCCACCAGCGAGGCGCAACCAAACATCACACCCATCCAAATCAGCACGACCTCGAGCAAACTCCAACCCGCGATTTTCGCGCCAATCACACGGCGGCGCTCGAGTTGCGATTGCACCACGTTAGGCAACGACTTCACAAAACGTTGCTGCCAGATTCCGAACAGCAATGGCGTTCCAACAAACACGCTGCCTGCAACCCATTTGAACCACAGACCTGGACTGTCCGGGCCGTGATCGTTCAAACCGCCCAGCATCAACAAACCAGAAATGATCGTCACGGCAAACACCAGCGTCCGAGCTTTTTCTGGTGTGCTCGAGGTTTCCACCAATTCATGCCGGTACGATTTGTTCGTCGGATTGCGACGCACCACCTCGAGCCACGCTTCAGTCGCTTCCTTGCGTTTGCGTTGACCGCGCAAACCAATCGCCAGAAAACGCATCGCATCCATGTTCTCAGGGTTCAACCGCAGTGATTCTCGAGCATGAAGTTCGGTTTCACGGTGCTTGTTTTGCCGCACCGCAATGAACGCCAGCAACTCGTGCGAATCAGAATCATCCGGTGCCGCCTCGAGAATTCGCACACCAACTTCATCCGCATCCCGATACCGTTTCAAGTTTACGTACACCGACCCGAGCGTGTACAAGGCGCTCGGCAATTCCGGTTCGATCCGCACCGCCTCGAGCGCACTCTCGAGCGCTTTTTCATGCCAACCCTCGTGCCCGAGCAAAATCGCTCGCAAACGATGAGGCCATTCGCCACTCGCATCAACCGCGAGGGCCGCCTCTGCCTGCTCGAGCGCCTCGGTTTGTTTACCGACACGCATCAGGGCGAGCACGAACCGGCAGCGCGTGTGCGCATCATCCGGCTCGAGTGCAATCGCACGGACCAGCAACGGGATCGCCTCTTCGGGCCGTCCCATTTCGATCAGTGCATTCGCACGTTCGCTGAGGTTGTCTGCGGTGTCGGTCATGGGTTGGTCATGGGTTGGTCACGGGTTGGTCACGGGTTGGTCACGGGTTGATGGCTCAAGCTGGCTGGGGCGGGCGAACATAGAGTTCGCCCCTACAAAAATTTGTTGTGATACTCGAGGTTTTAGGTTTTACTTTCCTCTTTTTTCTCGCCCTCACATCATTCGTTTCGCTTTCAAATACTCGAGCAGGTCGTCGTACTGTCCGGCATCGTTGGCGAACATCGCGTAATTTTTGGCGGTTTCAAACCAGGCTCGGGTGCTGGGTCGCACGTCTTTGAGGGCGGTTTTGAAATCGTTCATGGTGATGCTGCGCACTCGCCCGGTCGTCATCGAATCCTCCATGGCGAGTTCTGATGCGGAATCGGCAAGGTGCGCGAGGTCCGCGCCAGAAAAATCTTCGGTGGTTTTTGCCAAGCCGTTCACGTCGATGTTTTGCACGGGTCGGTCTCGCAGGCTCATCTCGAGCAGGCTGGCTCGAGCTTCCAAATCTGGTGGCAAGACAAGCAGGGTTCGATCCAACCGTCCGGGGCGACGCAAGGCGGTGTCCACATCCCACGGGTGGTTCGTTGCAGCCAGAACAAATACGCCTTCGTTCTTGGCATTCACCCCATCCATTTCGGACAGAAGTTGATTGATGACATTGCCGCTCGAGTTGCGCATCTGAGATCGTTTGCGACCCAGCGCGTCGATCTCGTCCAAGAACAGCACGCAGGGTGATTTGCGTCGGGCGGTTTCAAAAATCTGGTGCAAGTTTTTTTCGCTGTTGCCGACGTACATGTCCAGCACGTCCGAAAGTCCGACCGCCAGAAAGTGCGCCCCGAGTTCGCCCGCTGTGGCTCGAGCAATAAACGTCTTGCCACATCCAGGCGGGCCGTACATCAGCAATCCGCCGCGGGTGGTTTTGCCGAAGGCTTTCATCAATTCCGGGTTGCGCATCGGTGCGAGAAACGCGAGGTTCAGGCGGCGTTTGACTTCCTGCATTCCGGCAACATCGGCGAGTGTGACTTTAGGGCCTTCAACTTCGTACTCGAGGATTTCGTCCTGATCATCGGTGGTGACTTTCAGGGCTTCGGGTTGACTGGTGTTGATCGAGCCAGTGCCGTTGTCGCTGAAGCGTGGGATGGGCCGACCGTCTTCGGTGAATCTGGGAATGGTGTTCAAATCGGGCTGGCTCGAGGTTGGGCTTGAAGATTGACTCGAGGTTGCGCTCGATTCGGGCTGAGCTTTCCCACCGAGCGCGTTCAGCAATCGCCGGTAACTTTCGGCCCGTTCGTTCTCGCCCAAAATCTCGCAGGCTCGAGCCGCCAACCCGAGGGCCTCAAGATGGTCTGGTTGCCGCGCCAGGATCGTTTGAGCCTGCTCGAGGCTTTCCAGCCAGCGTTCTGCCTGCGCGAGCAGCGTGGCGAGGTGTACACGCAAGGCGAGGTTGTCCGGGCTGGCTTGCACGGCGGCGGTAATGACGGCAATCACGCTCGGGTCCATGCCTGATTATGCAGGGGCTTTGTTTGAAGTCATGTGAAGTTCAGGGTTCGCTCGAAGATTTTCAGAGCAGTTGGCAGATTCTTGCAGGCTCGAGGTAAATCTTGTTCACGAACTATTGACATTTATTATTCAATCTGACAATATTTGTTAAATTACTTGAAAGACTTTATCAGGTGGTCTGACAAAAACCATCAGTTGCACGAAAGGATCAAAATGAAAACCGGACGCGCCAGAATCCTCGAGATGGTCAAAGACGACAAAATCAGCATCGAACAGGCCGACGAACTGCTCAAAGCGCTCGAAAATGCCCAACCGAACACGCCAGCACAGGTCAGTGCGCTCGAGGTCAGTGCGCTCGAGGGCAGTCCATTCAAGGCCAGCCCACTCGAGTCGAGCCAGTTCGGGCCAGAACACAACCCTCGGGTTGAAATCAGGATTTCCCGCAGCAACAACGGCAAGTACAACTTTGAACAAATGATCGAACTCGGCAAGTACGGTGTCAGCGCAAAATTCATTCGAGAACTCAACGAAGTTGGCCTGACCGACCTGAGCTTCGAAGCCGTGATCGAACTGGGCAAGTACGGCATCAGCCCAAAATTCGTGCTCGAGATGCGGCAGATCAGCGAAGAATTTGACCTCGGCGAACTGAACTTCGAACGCATCATCGAACTGGGCAAATATGGGGTTTCGGCCAAATTCGTGCGCGAAATGATCGAAACGCAAATGATTGATTTCTCGTTGCCAACCAAGCAATGGGCGCAAATCGAACCAGACGATGAACCAGACGATGAACGACACGATGAACGACACGAAAAACTTCAGGCCAGACTCGAGAAGGCTCGAGCAAAACTTTCACAGGTCAAAACTGAACACGAACGCAAAACGCTCGAAGGAATTATTGACAAAGTGACCGAAAAACTCGAACGAAAACTTTCACAGGTCAAAACTGAACACGAACGCGAAACACTCGAAAAAATCACTGAAAAAGTGGTCGAAGAAATCGAACGCAAACTGTCTCAGGTAGACTCGACACAATCATGAAACGCCGCCTCGTCAACTCCAGCCGTTACCCGCTGATCACCCGCGATCCCGTCACCGGCGAAGAACTGACCGTCACACGACTCGAGAACCGCGCCCGAGGACTGGTGCTCGAAGGCGAATTCTCGCTCGGCTGGTTGGCGAAACTCTCACACGATCAACTCGAATTTGTTGGCTTGTTCCTGCGCTATCGCGGCAACGTTCAAAAAATGGCGAGCGAACTCGGCGTGGCGTACAACACGGCCAGATCACGCCTGGATGCGATTGTTGAAGCCCTCGGCGGCATGGGCGACAATGCTCCGCTCGAGCCTGAACCCACATCCGCATCTGAAGATGTGCTCTCCAAACTCGAGACCGGTGAAATCGATTTTGAGACGGCCCTCAAACGATTGAAACGCTGACCCATCCATTGCGCAAACCGATGCCGAAATCCTCGAGCATCACAGTGAAACCATGGCTGCGTATCTCCCAGTTAAAACTGAGATCATCGAATTGATGTTCGAGAAATCAAAGCTGTCCAGAACGATGTTTCTACGATCTCAGATTTTATGGCGTACATCCAAAACCGGGATGTACTGATATTCCCTGGAGGCTTACATGCAACCCCTCGAGCAATTCATGGTCATCGAGGTCACCAAGCAATTGTTTGAAACCAGCACTCAAATGCACAAAGACCACACCCGTTCCAAACTCGAGCCTGCAAAAACCAGACGCGACTGGCGAAAGAAAATCGCTCAAGCACTCGTCAAAATCGCGCAGAAACTCGAGCCAGACTTGCGAGCGCAACTGCACTCACGCGAAGCCAAACCCTGATTTCGATCCTTTGGTCAATCAATCGTAGGAGAGTTCAGGCAATTCCTGCGTTGGCGTTCTCGAGGCTTTGACCGCATCAAACTCAACCCGGTTGCGCCCATTGTCCTTCGCGGCGTACAAGGCGCTGTCCGCCCGTGCCACAACCGACTCGAGCGTTTCGGACTCCTCGCACCATGCCACACCGATGCTGATCGTGATCCTCAAACCGGCCAAGCGTGTCGCCCGCACCGCCTCGAGCAAACGGTACGCGATCTGTTCGCAACCCTCACGGCTCTGACCGCTGGAAAGCACCATAAATTCCTCGCCACCCCAACGCGAAACGATCTCCTGCGAACGGGTTTGACTCTCGAGCAGCAACGCCAACTCGCGCAAAACCTGATCACCAATCGCGTGACCATGCGTGTCATTGATGCGTTTGAAATGATCGATGTCAATCATCAGCACGCCAAAGCTGCGTTCATGCGCATATTGAAGCTCGAGTTGCGTCTGCATCGAACGCCGATTCATGATTCCAGTCAGCGCGTCCGTGTGCGCGATCTTGTACAACGCCTGATACGAATGCCGAAATTGCGACATCAACCAAAGCATCCCCAACGAAATGCTATTCGCCAGAAAAAATTGCAACAAGACATTGAACTGCAAGTACGTCAAACCCGTCCAGAAGAACACCGTGCTGGCCAACAAATGCAATCCCATGTAACCCAACCCGAGCCGAACCGCAGTGCGTTCGGAATGGTTGAAGAAAAACAAGGTCAAGACCACCGTGAACCACGGCAGGCCCGCACCGCCAGCATTGGTCTGCGCCATCGTCGGCAAGGACAACAACACAAACTCACTGATGCTGTACGTGGCGAGCAGCAACAACACCAACGTCTGCACCGCCCGAACCGACTTCGGATGCCCCAGCAACCACAACGCCGAACCCAAGAAACCAACCGTCAAAACCGGCAAACCGTACAAGTCAATGGCATCCATGTCACCGACCCGCACGCCAATCACCCATGGAATAGTGCAAGCAGCCGAACCGATCAAAAGCAACCACAGCACCACCCGCACACGGAACGCCTCGAGCGCCGTCGCAGGTTTGGGTTGCGTCAATTGCTTCAACACAGCACCATGCTACGAACATCGGGCGAAATTGCTGTATCGAATGACCACTGCGCTCACTCATGAAGCCAAAACCGCTGCTGGCCAGACCTCGAGATGGGACTCGAACACTCAAACACCAGATTTAATGCAATGACATCGGCAACTCTTGAGGGATCAAACCAGATTTTGACGCGGCCAACTCAAAACGATCACGGCCATTCGCCTTTGCGCTGTACAACGCCGTATCCGCCCGAGCAATGACCGACTCGAGCGTTTCGGATTCCTCACGCCAAGCCACACCGATGCTGATCGTCACACTCAGACCAACCAAACGCGATCCCCGAACGGCCTCGAGCAGACGTTGCGCCACCTGCTCAGCCACCTCGGGATTCAAACCGTTCGAGAGCACCAAGAACTCCTCACCGCCCCACCTCGAGACGACCTCCTGGCTGCGCGTTTGCCCCTCGAGCAGCAACGCCAACTCACGCAAGACTTGATCGCCAATGCCGTGACCGTGCGAGTCATTGATCCATTTGAAATGATCGATGTCAATCAAAAGAATGCCAAACCCTCGTTGCTGCGAAAATTGCTGCTCGAGTTGATCCTGCATTGATCGCCGATTCATGATCCCGGTCAGCGCATCCGTATGCGCGATGTCGTACATCGTCTGGTACGAATTTCTGAATTGCGACATCAGCCAAAGCAACCCGAGGATGACACCGTTCGCCAAAAAGAATTGCAGCATCACATTGAACTGCGGGTACGTGATCCCCGAATGAAAAAAGAGCAGCGTCGCCAGCAGGTACAACATCATGTACCCCAAACCGAGCCTGATTGCGATACGTTCGCTGTACGCAAAATAGAACAGGGTCAACACCACCGAAAGCCAAGGCAGGCCCGGACCACCAGCGCCAGGCTGAGAAATAGTCAACAAGGACAACAGCACAAAATCGATCAGACCGTAGGTGGTCAGCAGGATCAACACGAAGGCTTGCACCAGCAGAATCGACGCTGGCCGCCAACGCAGCCAGACCGCAGCACCCAAGAAACCAACGGTCAAGATCGGCAAACTGTACAGGTCACTGACCGCAAGCTCTCCAGCCGCAACCCCAACGCACCAAGGGATGATGCAGGCGACCGCACCGATCAAAAGCAACCAAAACCCTACCTGAACCCGAAATGCCGTGAGGGTCGCAGGGATTCGATTTTCCTTGAGTGTGCTAAACACGATCTTCATCCTACGAAAGTTGAGGAATTCCCCTGTGCAGAATGAACACAAGCGGTTCATGAATCCCGCCTTTCTGCTACACTTCTCAAGCCATGACGAACGTCAGCCACGAAACCACCAGCAAAACCGCCTTTCACCGTCCACGCCTCGAGACGGGCCGGGCAGTCCTTGCACCGATGGCCGGATTTTCAGACGCACCGTTCCGACTTTTGTGCCGCGAATTCGGGGCAGCCTGGGCCGTGACCGAAATGGTCTCGAGCATCGGCGTGGTCATGAACGGCAAGAAATCCTTCGAGATCGGCGAACCGTACCCGAACGAACCAGATTTGGTGATTCAACTTTTCGGGGCCGATCCGCAAATCGTTGGTGAAGCTGGAGCCAAACTGCACGCAGAATTTGCGCCCGCCGCACTCGATGTCAACATGGGCTGCCCCGTGCCCAAAGTCGTCAAAACCGGCGGAGGAGCCTGCCTGCTGCAAAACCCACAAGCCGCGCATGATGTCATCTCGAGCCTGAACAAAGCCGTTTCGATCCCCGTCAGCGCCAAAATTCGCCTCGGCTGGGACACCTTCAACGCCATCGAGGTCGCACAGGCGCTCGAGGAGGGTGGCGCAAGCTGCCTCGCACTGCACGGACGCACCCGCGCCCAAGGCTACAGTGGCAGCGCCGACTGGGACAAAATCCAAGCCGTCAAAGAGGCCATCAACATTCCCCTGGTCGGTTCTGGTGATGTGGTCAATTACGAGCAATTTCTCGAGAAACGCGAAAAAGCCTCCGGCGTGATGATCGGACGCGGCGCGATTGGTCGCCCGTGGATTTTTGCCGAAATTCTCGGCGGACGCAGCCTCGAGACGCACGAAATTGTTCGCCTCGCCTTCCGGCACGCGCTTTTAAATGTGGCCTGGTACGGCGAGAACGTCGGGATGCGGCAAATGCGTGGACAACTCGGCGCGTACTTCAAAGGTTTCCCCGGCGCGTCACAAGTGCGGGCCAAAGCCGTGCAAGTTTCCACCGTTGCAGATTTGCGCGGACTGTTCAAAGACGTTTTCCCAACCGTTTCACTCGAGGGCGTTGAAGCGGGCACGGATTTCGGTGGGCATGAAGCGGCAAGTTTGAATGGTCACTCGAGCCTCGCAGCGGATTGAAGTGACTCGAGAACCATCAGGAATTCAGTTTTTGGTCAGCGAGCTTGTCTACTTCGAGGTTCGCAAATTGTGTGTGATGGCTGGTCAGATCGTTTCTGGCGTGATCAAGCCAGGAATGTCTCTCCACATTCCAACGGGCTCGATTCCATCCGTAGCAATTCGGATTGACGGCATTGAGTTCATTACTCGTTCAGACGAATCACTGGTCTGCTTGACACACAGGTGCAGAAGAAAAACGTTTGAGCGTCTTGAAAGTTATAACTTTATTGGTCAAACGCTCGAGATCACACTCGAGCGCATCGATTGATCTCTTGTAAATCCATGTTGGAATGCAACGATCAATTGCTGCGATACCGTTCGATCAATTCAGCCGAGGTTCGTGTGCGTCCCGCATCCAAATCAGCGATGCCTCGAGCAATGTGCAAGCGCACCTGCAACGCCCGGATGACATCTTCAAGGTCCGCGTGTTCGGGCAAATCCTCGAGCAAGCCTATAATTTCAGTTTTGAGTGCATCCTTCATGCCCAAAATTGTGGCAGACCGGATGCAGGCTCAACTCGAATCGAAGTTGTGAACATCATAATTTTCTGAAAGTAATCACAGTTGCGCCGCCATCGTCTCGAGATCGGCCCAATTCGTGATTCCCGGCATGGCTCCACGGTGTGAAACACACATCGCGCCAGCCGCGTTGCCCAATTTTTGCGACTCGAGGATGCTTTTGCCTTTGACCTGACCGGCCAGAAATCCCGCGATGAACGCATCACCAGAACCCGTGCCGTCGATGCTTGGCACCTCGAGAATGCCGACGAAATGCTGTTCGCCATCACAAGTCATGACAAATGAACCTTCCGGTCCCATCTTCAAGGCCACGATTTTGCGCAAGCCCATCACGAACAATTGCTCAGCGATTTCTTGTGGCGTTGCACCTTCAGGCAATCCAGCAATGGCTCGAGCTTCATGGATGCTGGGACAAAAAATGTCCGTGAACGGCAAAACTGGCCCGATGATTTCTGCCCATCGTCCTCGAGCATCCCAAACGCAATCGAGCGAGGTGGTGAAGCCCAACTTTTGCGCCTGCTTGAACAACTCTCGGGTCGGAGCGCCATCGGTGCTGTCCATGCTCGGCAGTGCGAAGGTTCCGGCGAGATGCAAGATTTTTGCGCCTCGAGCCTTCAAGATTGAAAGCGGAATGTCCAACGGCACGAGGTTCGCGTTCGCACCGACCGCGTGAATGAAACTGCGTTCACCTTCGCCATCGACAATCACCAACGATGCCGAAGTTTCCGCGCTTGCATCACGGATCAGCAGGCTCGAGTCTGCACCATGACGTTGCGCCTCGTTGACCAGAAAATCACCGAAACCATCGAAACCGACGCGACCAACCACCGCTGTTTTGATGCCAAAGCGAGCCAAGCCATAACCCGTACTTGCCGCGCTGCCACCGGAGTACAGGCCAATCGAATCGACCAACTCGAGCCGTCCAGGTTCAGGATTTTTCAGCACTGGTCGCGCCACGCAATCGGCCACGACGATGCCAACACTGACGACCTCGAGCGCGTTGGCATCCGTGACCTCGGATTTTTTGGCTTTGGGTTTCGGGATGGTGGCGGTGGCGCTCACGGTTCTTTCCTCCTCGCTTCGATAGGGCGAACATGGAGTTCGCCCCTACGGTTTAAAAATTTAATGCAATGGTGTTTCCAGTTTTTTGTGACTCGAGGGCGGCAGTGAAAAGCTTGTGACTCGCAGCAGCCTCTTGCGGGGTGGCGCATTGAAATTTCGGCATGTTGCCGGTCGCTTCATCGCAGAATGCGGCCCACATTTGCAGGATCGAATCGGTCAAACCAAACTCGAAGATGCCACCGCTGATCGTGGCGTAGGGCGGTTCGTAACCGGTGTCCAACTCGTGCCACGCCTGAGGCTGCCCGCTCGAGTACGGCATGGTGCGCAAGGTTTTTGGGAATTTCGTCGAAAATTCTGCCGAGTTTTTCGTACCAACAATCCGAATGAACCAGGTGTTCATTTCTCCCGGTGCGATGCGTTTCATCGAGAGCGTCATTGGAAATTCGTAACCATCATGTGCGACTCGGGTCAGCAAGTGCGCGTTGTCCCAGGTTTCGCACGGCACCAGTTTTCCGCTCGAGTCTGGACGTTCAGTGACGATGTTTGAGAGCACAGCCCGAACGTCTTTCGGCAGCCAGCCCAAACGAAACGGAATGTGACAGGTGTGAAACCCAAGGTCGCCCATCACGCCGTACTCGCCGTTCACGGCAATCATGCGTTTCCAATTGATCGCCTTGTTTGGGTCCAGATCGCTCGAGTGATGAAAGCCCGCTTCAACCTCGATGATGCGGCCAAACGCGCCAGATTCGGCCATGCGAAAAATCTTGTTGGCGGCGGGATAGAACGGAAATTCGCTCGAGCAGCGCACGGTGACGTTTGGGTTTTCAGTGATGGCTTGCATGATCGCAGCGTTTTGTTTGATGTCCATGCCGAACGGTTTCTCGCCGAGCAAATGCTTTCCAGCTTTGATGATGTCGGTGTAAAAACGTTCGTGCAAGTTGTGCGGCACCGCGCAGTAAATCGCATCGACTTCCGGGTTGGCGAGCATTTCGTGATAGTCGGTGGTGACTTGCGTGACGCTCGAGAAATTGTCTTTGAACCATGCGGTCAGGTTTGGATTCGTATCGCAAACCGAAACGATCACCGGTCTGGCCGGAGCCTCGAGCAAGTGCATCCAACGGGCGGCGGCGCTGGCGAATTCGCGGCCCATCAAGCCGCAGC
>JAYURE010000581.1:0-4045 GCA_043756345.1 Deinococcales bacterium
GCAGCTAAACGCCACAACCTGCCAGTCGCGCTAACGATCCACGGTGTTCTCGAGCGTGACGTGCTGTTCGAAAAGCAAATGAATCCGTTGCAACGCAAAATCGCGGCGCTGCAATTGCGCTCGAGTTTCGGTGCGGCGTTGCGGGCCGCCGACTTCGTGATTGCGATCAGTTCGTACAGCGCCGGATACGCGCAGAACGTTGGCCGTACCGGTGGCACGGTGATCATTCCAAATCCGCTCGACCGACGTTTTGAAGGAACAAAACACGAGTTGCACCCGAACGGTCAGACCGTGCTGTTCGCGGCGAATTTGCAACCGCGCAAAGGCGTGCATCATTTGCTCGAGGCGTTCGCGTTGGCTGCCGAAACCCGTCCAGACATCAAGTTGCGCATTGCTGGCCCACCGGTCGATCCGGCCTACGTCGCGCAACTCAAAGCACGAACCGCACAACATGGCCTGGAGAACCGCGTGACGTTTCTGGGCGCACTTCCCAAAGACCGGGTGCTCGAGGAGATGCTGGCCGCCGATGTGCTGGTGCTGCCGAGCGGTGAGGAAAACCTGCCGCAAGTCTTGCAAGAGGCGGGCGCGATTGGTCTACCGTTCATCGCCACGAAGGTCGGTGGCGTCAAAGATTTGGTGCCACCAGAACACGAACGCGCCATGCTGGTCGATCACGGCGATGAGGTCACGCTCTCATACCAACTCGGCGAACTGCTCGATGAACCAGCCCGTCGTCTCGAGATTTCCAACGCTTTACGCGCCCACATTGGCAAAGGTTTCTCGAACGAGGTTGTCATGGCCCGCACACTCGAGGTCTACGAACGCCTCGCAGGTCGTGGCGCGAGCGTGCGACCACCAGTGATGTCAACGATGGAAAGGGAAAAGGTCAAAGGTGAAAGCTGAAAGTAAAACCCTTTCTGGCTCGAGCATCTTGCTTTCCACTTTCCACTTTCCACTTTCCACCTCAAGCTCGAGGAAGCCATGACTGTCACTGCCTCTGCCCCGACCAACAGCAAACCCGGTCCAGCCGTTCGACCATTGCGAATTTTGTACATCGCCACCGAAATGGGATTAGGCGGCGCGGAAGTTGTCGCCCGCACGCTGTTCAACGAATGGGCGGCTCGAGGTCATACTGCACACTTGCTATTAACGTACACGCCCGGTGTCAACGCCAAACGCATTCAGGCCGATGGTCACGCGGTTGAGGCGCTCGGCCTGCCCGGTGGCGCAAAGATGCTGCTCAAAATCTCGAGCGTGCGTCAACGGGTCAAAGCGATCAAGCCGGATGTGATCATCATTAACAATCAGGACGTGCTGTTGCCGTGGGCGTGGACCTTGGGCGGCAAGAATGTACCGGTCTTTGCCGTGATTCACAGCACCGAGGCGGGCAAGTTTCGCCCATCTGATATGATCCATCGGTTGTTCCTGCCGCGTTATGAACGGGTGATCACGCTCGGTGAACCGCACGCAAAATATGCGATGCAACGTTTTGGGCTGGCTCGAGAGAAGCTGGCTGTGATTCACAACGGGGTCGAACCCATCGTGGCGAAACCGCTCGAGAAACCATTGCCGGACTTGCCAAACGACGCGCTTGTTGGTGTGATTGCCGCACGATTGCACCCGGACAAAAACCACATGGGTTTGCTCGAGGCGACGAAAATCGTGCTCGAGAAACACCCGAATTTTTTCGTGCTGGCGCTCGGGCAGGGCGATCAACGGGATTCACTCGAGGCGCACGCAAAAAAACTTGGCATTGCCAATCACGTGCATTTCCTCGGCGCTCGAGGTGATGTCGGCGCGATTCTTGAACGTGCCCATTTGGGATTGATCTCAAGTGTCACGACCGAAACGCTTTCTATCGCCGTGCTCGAGTACATGCGGGCCGGATTGCCGGTCGTTTCAACGCGCCTGGGATCGCTCGAGGATCAAGTTTTGGATGGCAAAACTGGCTTTCTTGTGCCGCCCGGAGATGATCAGGCCCTCGCCAAAGCCATCGTGGAAATGCTCGAGAATCCCGGTTTGCGTTCGCAGTTCGGTGCGGCGGGCAAAGCCTTGCAGCAGCAAGAATTCACCAGTGCGAAAATGGGCGAAGGCTACCTGAAGTTATTCCAGAAAACCGTGGCGAAGGGCAAAGGGTAAAGGGCGAAGGAAGGGCTCGAGGTTTGACTTTTACCTTTCCGCTTTGACCTGGTTTCTCGCCTCAATCGCCCGTGCAAGCGCCTCTTCTCGAGTCTGCCCCAGCGCAGTGATGTGACCCATTTTGCGGCCCGGTCTGGCCTCACGTTTGCCGTACAGGTGCAGGTGAACGCCTTCCACCTCGAGCGCTGCAATCCAGTTCGGTTCGCCTGATACTGGCCAGAGATCACCGAGCAGGTTAATCATCACGCTTGGGCCGTGCGGCGTGACCTCACCAAGTTTCAGACCGCAGACGGCACGAATCGCCTGTTCAAATTGACTGGTTGGGCTGGCCTCGATGCTCAGGTGCCCAGAATTGTGTGGACGTGGCGCGAGTTCGTTCACAAGCACAGAACCGTCCGCCGTGACGAACATTTCAACCGTCAGCAGGCCAATCACCTCGAGTTTCGCGGCGATCTCGAGCGCGAGACGTTCAGCCTCGAGCAAGGTATTTTCTGGAACTTGTGCAGGCCAGAGTGTGACATCCAAAATCCCGTTCACATGCCGGTTCTCGAAGACTGGAAAGGCTCGAGCCTCGCTAGAACTGGATCGCGCCACGATCACCGAAACCTCTTTCTCAAAATCGACCAAGCCCTCGAGCACGCAAGGCAGGCCGAATTTCTGGAATGCAATCTCGAGTTCAGTTTGGTTGGAAACCCGCGCCTGCCCTTTACCGTCATAGCCAAGCGTCGCAGTCTTGAGAATGCCCGGAAAGCTCGAGCCAGCGAAATCCTGATTGGAAGTGATCGCCCTCCAAGGTGCGGTCGGCACACCAATCGAATTCAGAAACGATTTCTCAAGAATCCGATCCCGAGACGTGCGCAAGACTTCTCTCGAGGGTCGCATTTTCGCCTGAAGTTCCGGCACGCTCAAACCAACTTCCGGTACGTTCTCAAACTCGAGCGTGACCACATCGCAACGCTTCGCCAATTCCTCGAGCGCACGCACGTCATCAAATTTGGCAGCAATCACGGCATCACAGACGCTCGAGGCTGGACAATCCGCGTCCGGGTCGAGCACGATCACGCGGTAGCCGAGCGGTTTGGCCGCCAACGCCAGCATTCGCGCCAACTGCCCTCCGCCCAGAATCCCGATGCTCGAGCCTGGAGGAATGACCTTATTCAAGGGCAGAATCCTCCAAAACCCGAGCGGTTTGCGCTTGACGGTACGCATGAACTCGAGCACGAATATCTGGGTACTTGTTGCCCAAAATGCTCGCCGCGAGCAACGCCGCATTGACCGCGCCCGACCGTCCAATTGCCAGCGTGCCAACCGGAATGCCCGCAGGCATCTGCACGATTGAAAGCAAACTGTCCACACCCGAAAGCATCTTGGATTGCACCGGCACGCCCAACACCGGCAAAACTGTTTTCGCGGCGCACATTCCCGGCAAATGCGCCGCGCCGCCCGCGCCCGCCACGATCACCTCGAGTCCACGCGATTCGGCACTGCTCGCGTACTCGAACAGCAAATCTGGCGTGCGATGCGCACTGACGACCCGCATCTCGAACGGCACGCCCAACTCGCGCAGCGTATCCGCCGCGCCCTGCATCGTCTCGAGATCAGATTTGGAACCCATGATGATGCCAACCAACGGGCGTTCAGGAACATTCACGGGCGCAATGTTAACCCGAGGGCAGCAATGAGCGATGAGGTGTGAGCAATGAGGAACCGCAAAATCAAGCTCGAGGTTCTGCCCTGCCTCATTGCCCATCGCTCATTGCCGTGTTTGCGCTGGCGCTGCTATGTCTGCCTTTACCTTCCTCGAACTTGCTGCTATACTCCTCAGGCTGAAGGCGAGGCGTGGCTGCTGGATCGTTTTTAGCGTGGGCACTCGGGAGACCGGGTTCTTGGGAAACATCCGAAACGG
>JAYURE010000582.1:0-4044 GCA_043756345.1 Deinococcales bacterium
CTCGAGACTCGAGAAAATCTTATGCGCTGGGAGGGATGATCGCTTGCACTTCCAAGTTGATTTTGACCTCATCGCTGACCAGCACGCCACCCAACTCGAGCGCCTGATTCCAGGTCAAGCCCCATTCCTTGCGCGAAATCTTGCCCGAACCGCTGGCCGCCGTGCGCGTCAAACCGAACGGATCTTTGATCGCTGGAGTGGTTTCAATCTCGAGCGTCACCGGTTTGGTCTGACCGTTCATGCTCAAGTTGCCGGTCACGCTGTAGTTGTTGCCACCCCTGCTGAGGACTTGGGTGCTGACAAAATCAACGGTTGGATTTGCGGCAGTGTCAAAGAAATCTGGGGATTTCAGGTGTCCGTCGCGTTGCACATCGCCCGTGTTGATCGAATTCGCATCGACGCTGACCTTGACGGCCTTCAACGCACCGTTCTCGTCGGTTTCGACATTGCCTGAAAGCGCCTGAAAGCGACCTTTGACGGTGCTGATTGCCATGTGGCGGACAGAGAATTCGAGGTCGGTGTGGCTGGCGTCAATGTTCCAAGTGGTCATGGTGGTCTCCTGTCTCGAGCTTGTTGAGGTTGACTCTTCCTCGAGCAAGAGTAGTATATTTTTTATATCAGTTCGGTCTGTAAACTGAAATACCGACAGCGGTGCTATCCTGAAACCAGTTTGGCCTGAAACCAATTCGAGCCCCAAATCGGCATCAAAGCTGAAATTTCACCCGAAATCCGCTTTGAAGTGTCAGAATCACGGCAAGCAACATTCATCCAGATGGTCCAGAGAGGGGCGGCATGGAAAGCGATCACAATTCTGCGGGTGAGCACACGTTCTGCCCCGTGTATGCCGCCATCAACCTTCTGCAAGAAAAATGGACGCTGCACATCATCCGCAGCCTCCTGATGGGCGCAAAAGGCTTCAACGAACTGCGCCGTGAAGTCGGCGGTTGCAACCCCAGCACCCTCTCTGAACGCCTCGAGATGCTGGTCGCCCACGGCATCCTGCACAAAACCGTGCATTCGACCATGCCACCACGCACCAGTTACGAATTGACCCCGGCGGGTGTGGACTTACAAGACGTGATTCACTCGATCAGCACCTGGGGCATATCCCACCTACCCAACCCGGCAGAACTCGAGCAACCCCAAGCACTCCAGCCCGCCTGAGTTCGCCAATCCTCGAGCGTGACTGAGTTCGCCAATCCTCGAGCCAGCCTTGTTTTTCGATCATCGGAACCCGAAAGCCCGTCACGTCGTAAACTAACCTATGGGTTGCCGAAACTTTGCCGTCGGATGTGGAATCTTCGCGCTGATCACCGTGGTTGCATTGGGCATCGGTGGTTTCTGGGTCTACCAGCAATTCGGCCCGACCTTCCAGGCGTACATCGCCTTCGGACAGAAAGTTGAATCGACATTGAACGGCATCAGCGATGTCAGCACGAACCTGAACAGCAACAATGGCAAAAATACTTTTGTGATTAGCGCTCGAGTGCCATTCGATCCGAACGACCTGAAACAGGCCGAACAGACTGCGCAAAAAATTGCGACCCTCGCCAAGCAATTGCCATTGCCAGCAAACGCCAAAGTTCCAAATCTCGAGGTCAAACTGTACCGCGATGTGAACGGCGGTAAATCAGAACACACTTTTAAGTTCGATCTGAACAAACCCATTCCACAACCGGCCAGCCCGAAACTGTGAAGGCCAAAACTGTGATGCAATACGCTCGAGCGAATATGGTTGCCGATGTCTGATCTGCGCATTCTGGGCGGCAGCGCCAAAGGTCGTGCCCTGCAAATTCCCGAAAGCGCCCGACCCACGCCCGCCCGCGTGCGCAAAAGTTTGTTCGACATCCTTGAGCATTCTTACGGCACTGGCCCAAATGAACACGGCTCGAGCCTCTTGGATTTGTATGCCGGAGCCGGAGGCGTCGGACTCGAGGCGGCATCAAGAGGATTTACGGTGACGATGGTTGAACAAAATCCACACGCCATTGACACGCTCAAGCGCAACAAAAAACTGATGCGGGTCGAAGCCAAAATCATCAAAGCCGATGTTTGCAAATGGCTCGAGCGAAATACGCAAAGCTTCGAGATCGTCTTTATCGATCCGCCATTCGATCAGGACATTCTCGAGATCACCCGCGCCGCGCTCGCCCAAGCGAATTTGATTTCAGAAAACGGCGTGATGATCGTGCAACACCCGATTCAATTGCGACGCGAAATGCAAAAAATTTGTCTCGAGCAACGGGTCTACGGATCAAACGTGCTTTCATTCCACTGGCTCGAGCAGGCTGCCCTTGAGAACACTACCCTTGAGAATACTGCCGAGGCTTCCGAATGACGAACCGCTCGAGCGAGAACGCCCCAATTATTTTCGTTTATGGCACGCTCAAACGCGGACTGGTGAACGCGCCAGCCATGCGCGGCGCGGGCAGTGACCGCATCCAAGCCGCCTACCTGCGCGGCTTTTGCCTGTTCGAGCTTCCGATCAAACCTCGCCACGGTGCTCGAGGTGGTGTCAGGCCATACCCGTACCCGTTGTTGGTTAAACAGTTAGGCTCGAGCGGATTGGTGCTCGGCGAACTGCACCGACTCGGCGGCAGCGAACTTCACCCAGACGATGCGCTGCGCGTGCTCGATCATTTGGAACTCGAGGGTTACGAATACCACCGTCGCGCATGGTGGGCCACCGTGCGTGGCGTTCGCGTTCGAGCCTGGGTGTACGTTTACGCCTCGAGAACATTTGCCGCCCGTCGTGGCGCTCAAGTTTTCCGTGGAATCAGTTGGACCGCCAAAGCCGCCCGCCTCAAATAAAGCCTCGAACCATTTCTACTCGAGGTTTGAACGCAAAGTGTTTCGTCTGGCGAACGCGATGCCAACCGCGACCAGCATCAACGTTGCAGTGATCGCAAACACGCCCGGACCAATCGCGGCAAAAATTGCGCCACCGCTCGGACTGGCAAGCAACGGGGCGATGCCAAACGTCAACGCGCCACGAATCGACTGTAAGGTGCTCGAGCGACCCGCCTCGGCGCGATCATCGACGATGCGCACGGTCGCCACAAAAAACAATGCGAAGCCAACACCCTCGAGCAAGCTGAAAACGATTAACCAATTCGGATCGGGAATCAAAGCGAAGGCGGCATAAACGCCAGTGAAACAGGCGCAACCGATGGCCAGAACACCAGCATCACCGACGACGCGGGCCAACCTCGCCTCGAGCCTCATCACGGGCACTTCGGCAATGGCGATAACGGCAAAAAGCAAACCGATTTGAAACGCAGAACCGCCGAAGCGTTCGATGTTCACACCCAAAAACGGTGTCGAAAGTCCGAGCGCCAAACCGACCACGAGCGAAAGCAGCAAGACCGTTAACGTGCCAGAATCACGCAAGATGTTGCCCGCCGAAAACTTGGCGCGAACCGGCATCGAAGTCGCCTCCTCGAGCGAGAGGGCAACCGGAGCGAGCAGCAAAAACAATGTGCCAGAAATTAAAAACATCGGCGCGTACCCAATCCGGCCCCACAACCAACCGGACAACGCCGACGTGATCGCAAAGCTCAGGCTGCCCCACAAACGCATGCGACCAAACTCGAGCTTGTGCTTGACCGCCATGCGCACGATCAGGCCATCCGCGACCGGAGGCACGACACTGGTGAAGGCTGCGAAGATCGCATACACGATCAAGACCGGTGTGAAGCCTCGAGCAAAAAACAACGCGATCATCGACAAACCCAAACCAGCCAAACCGAACGCGACCAAACGCACTCGAGCCGCATGACGGTCCGCCCAACCCGCCACGAGCGGTGCGAGCGTCAAAACCAACAACGGCACGAGCGCACTGAGGAATCCGATCTGTGTCAAATCCAAACCGATCTGCGCAAAAAAGACATTCACAAACCCGAGGTAGACGCCACCGACACCCCAATAGCCCAAGTAAAACAAACTGCCTCGAGCGTAAGGCGAAAGATTTTGAAAGACACGGGGACTCGAGACGGGCATCGGAACAATCTATCAAGGAATTTGTGCAGACTCGAGAAATCTGGG
>JAYURE010000583.1:0-4040 GCA_043756345.1 Deinococcales bacterium
TGATCTCGAGTGTTATTGCGTCGGTGGTTGCGCTGTTGTTTTTCAAGTTTTCACCGGCAACCTTCTTGGCGGCGATTCAACTTGGTTTGGGCATCGTGCTTGGGTATCACAAATTTCAACTGCTCGAGGAAATGGGTGCGGTTCAAGACGAATTGCAAGTGCTGGCCACCCGTGATGCGTTAACCAACCTCGAGAACCGTCGCGGCCTGACGAATGCGTTTGAGCGTTACGTGGCTTTGGCCACACGCCGTGAAGTGCCGTTGCTGCTGACCGTTTGGGATATCAACGACCTCAAAAGCGTCAACGATGCCGAGGGTCACGCGGCGGGCGATAAACACCTGCAAACCTTCGCCCAAGCCCTGCAAGATGGTGCCCGCAGCGAGGACGCCTTCTTCCGAATTGGCGGCGATGAATTTGTCGGTTTGCACCTCGGCCTCGAGCATGGGCAAGCGGTGATTGAACGTGTGCAAGCTGCGTATGCCGATGTCGCCGCTGGTTGGGCTCCAGTTGAAGCTGGACTCGAGGCGACACTTGAGGCGGCGGACATCAAGCTGTACCGTGCCAAGGCACACATGAAGGCCAGTGCGACATTCGAGGAGCTTGAAGCGAATGGTTAACAGCAGAGGAAAGAGAAAAGAGAAAAGAGGAAAGTAAAATCGCAAAGCTCGAGTCGTTCCTTGCCACTTTCTACTTCCAGTTTTCTCCCAATCATGTGCCCGTCATGACCTGCGCACAAGACTCGCGGCGTTAGACTCGAGGCGTGAGCGCATCTTCGTCAGTTGTTCCAGTTCCCAAAGTCAATTTCGTTGCGATTTTTACGGGATTGCCCGCAGCGGTGCGCAAAAACCTGCTGGTCCTGCTGAGCATCCAAGCACTTTCGACGGGTGCGGTCACGGTTTCCACTTCACTCTCGAGCATTATCGTTGAGGACATCACCGGGAATGCCACACTGTCCGGTTTGCCTGCAACGATTAACTTTTTCGTCTCGGCAATTTCGGCGTACTGGTTTGGGCGGTTGATGGCGGCTCGAGGGCGACGCATTGGGCTGGCGCTCGGTTGTGCAATTGGTGCAGTTGGTGCGGTGCTGGCCGCTTGGATGGCGTTGAACCATAACTTTTATGGGTTCCTGGCTGGCGGTTCACTGGTCGGCGTTTGCAATGGCGTGATGTCGCAAAGCCGCTACGCGGCGGGCGAGATGGTTTCCAAAGCCGTGCGTGGTCGGGTCATGGGTTCGTTGCTGACCGGTAGCGTGCTCGGTACGGTTTTGAGTTACGCGATCACGCCGTTGTTTCACAATTTGGCCCAAGATTTGAAATTGCCACCGATTGAATTCGGTTGGTATTTGGGCGGCGTGTTCCTCGCGCTTGCATCGTTGCTGATCTGGGTGTTCTTGCGTCCCGACCCCAAAGCCCTCGCCGTGACCGAAGATGGATTGGGCTTGACCTCCGATCAAATCTCGAGCCTGCCGGTTCGCACCTGGCCGGAACTCCTGCGCAATCCCGGCGTGCGTCTCGCCATCCTCAGCCTGATGTTCGGTCAAGGCTTGATGGTCATGCTGATGGTCCTAACGCCTTTGCACGCTAAGCATTTGGGCCTCGAGCCAACGATTCTGGTCACAGAACACATCATCGGCATGTTCGGTTTCGCCTGGCTGACTGGACAACTCGTCGATGCCTGGGGCCGCCGCACCGTCGTCATGCTCGGCGCGGCCCAAATGATTCTCGCCGGATTTGTCGCGTACTTCGCCACCCGCACCCTCGAGCTTGGCTTCTCGATGTTCGTGGTTGGACTCGGCTGGAATTTCTTGAACGTCGCCGGTTCAACGCTGTTAACCGATCACCTCGAGCCGCACGAACGCGCCCGAATCCAAGGCGGGGCCGAACTGACCGTCTGGCTCAGCGCCGCTGTCGGAGCCCTCGGTGGTGGCGTGATCAATGGCGTGTTTGGCTATCCGAACGTCGGTAGACTCGCCATGGCGCTCGCCTGCATTCCGTTGGTCACGGCATTTTTGAGCAAGACCGAAAAGCGATAAAACAGAGGAAAGAGGAAAGGTTAAAGAGGAAAGTGACACCCGGACTGTCTCGAGCAGTGGGTTTTTACTTTCATCTTTCCTCTTCTTTTTCTTTCCTCTCGCCCTTCGCCCCATATACTCGAGTCATGCCAGACCCGACTCAAACCCCGAACAACACACCCGCCGGAACCTACCCGTTCACCAGCGGTATTCATGCGGAGATGTACAAATCCAGGGCTTGGACGATGCGGCAATACGCCGGGTTCGGCAGCGCCGAGGAATCCAACAAACGCTACCGCTATTTGCTCGAGCAGGGCACCACTGGTCTTTCTGTCGCGTTCGATTTGCCAACACAACTCGGCCTCGATCCGGACCACCCGATGAGCCTCGGTGAAGTTGGCCGTGTTGGAGTCAGCATCGCCACGCTCGAGGACATGCGCATTCTGTTCAAAGACATTCCGCTCGAGACGGTCACCACCAGCATGACGATCAACGCGCCCGCGATGATGCTGTTAGCGATGTACGCGCTGGTTGCCGAAGAACAGGGCGTGAGCGGCGATCAAATCGGTGGTACGGTGCAAAACGATATTTTGAAGGAATACATCGCCAGGGGCACGTACATTTACCCACCGAAAGTTTCGATGCGGTTGATCACCGACATGTTCGCGCATTGCGCCACGCACATTCCAAAATGGAACACGATCAGCATTTCCGGGTATCACATCCGCGAGGCAGGCAGCACCGCCGCGCAAGAAATTGCCTTCACGCTCGCCAACGCTCGAGCTTACGTTCGGGCCGCGCTCGAGCAGGGATTGGATTTGGATCAATTTGCGCCACGCCTTAGTTTTTTCTTTGCCAGTCACAACAACATTTTTGAAGAGGCCGCCAAGTTTCGGGCCGCCCGTCGGATGTGGGCGCGAATGATGCGCGAAGAATTTAAGGCGCAAAATCCGAAATCATGGATGCTCAGGTTTCACTCGCAAACCGGTGGAAGCACGTTGACCGCGCAGCAACCGGAAGTGAACACCGTGCGCACCGCGTATCAGGCGCTCGCGGCAGTCTTGGGCGGCACGCAAAGCCTGCACACGAATTCGTTTGACGAGGCGCTGGGCTTGCCGACAGCGGACAGTGCGCGGCTCGCGTTGCGCACCCAACAAGTCCTCGCGTTTGAAAGTGGTGTGACCGATCAACCCGACCCGCTCGCCGGATCGCACTACGTTGAAGGCCTGACCGATTCACTCGAGCAAGAGGCACTCGAGATCATTGCCAGAATCGAAACGCTGGGCGGCAGCGTCGCGGCCATTGAACAGGGCTTCATTCAGCGCGAAATCGAAGATGCCGCCTACCGCTTTCAACGCGAGATTGAAAAACTCGAGCGAACCGTGGTTGGGGTCAACAAATTTCAATCCGAATCCGGTGTCAAAGTCCCGATTCAAAAAATCGACTCGAGCGTGGACTCCCGCCGGGCGGCCCAATTGAAAGTCTGGCGTGAAGCTCGAGATCAAACGTTGACCGACACCGCACTCGAGAATCTGCGAGAAGCCGCCAACGGCACCCAGAACCTCTTCCCGTTCGTCCTCGAGTCTTTCCGGTCACAAGCCACGCTCGGCGAGGTTTGCGGGGTGCTAAGAGAAGTCTGGGGGGAATACCAGGCGGACGTTTGAGGCTCGAGCTTCAAGACGCCCACGTGAGAGCCAGGATCTCTTTGTGTGTCGTGCATTGTGTGATGCGGGCAATACCACTAGCACGCCCAAACCAAACCGGCAGGTTGTCTTCAGAAGCGATTTGAAAAACAAACTGCATTTCTGCGCCACAAACAGTGCAGTTGGGATATTCCTTCTGCTGAATCCAATTTGGATAGCCAGAAATTTTGTCACCATCCCAAGGTGAGCCAACCGAATCCTCAAACTCTTCGCCCTCGGTAGCGATCTGCAAATCAAACTCGGCACATTCGATTTGAAACTGGAATTCTGGACCATGATCCAACTCTGTTTCATGCCACTCAATACCAAATGATTCCCACTCTTCG
>JAYURE010000584.1:0-4039 GCA_043756345.1 Deinococcales bacterium
GTAATCCATCAACTCGAGGCTGATTTGCAAGCCTGCATTGACCGGGCAATTGGCGTGGGTTCACCCATCGTGATTTGCGCCTGGGCCAACGCCGAAGGCCGAGACTGGAATGCGGTCGCCGATGTGCTCGAGGGCATGGGTCAAGCCTGCGCCGCGCACAACTTGGCCTTCGCGTACCACAATCACGATCACGAATTGCTCGAGATGGTCGCTGGTAAACCCGCCTTGGACGTGATCGCCGAACGCGCCCCAAGCGTCAAACTCGAAGTCGATGTCGCCTGGGTTCATGCCGGAAAATTCGCGCCCAGCGTTTACCTCGAGAAGTATGCCTCGAGAATTCCATTGGTTCACATCAAAGATGTCAAAGCCAAAGCGGGCGGCGGTTGGGACACCGTAGAACTCGGATCGGGCGATGTCGATTTGGAAGCGACCGTCGCGGCAGCCAAGAAAACAGCCTCACCATGGTTGATCGCCGAACAAGACCACAGCGACGACCCATGGCGCAGCACCGAACACAATTTTACGTGGTTGAGCAAACACGCTTAAACCTTGAGATAACGCGAGCCCAATCGGGGTGCTGGCGTGGGCCTCACCCCCGATTCCGCTAGCGCGGAACCGACCCCTCTCTCGCATGCGAGAGTGGGGTGGCTCGAGCCGTCAGGCTCGTGCCGGGGTGAGAGCCCCAACGCACGCCTCCATTCCCCTTTCGTTGCGCCTACCTCGAGCTTTTGCTGTTGCCCACATTCAACCTGTTCGATCCAACAATCCACTCATCGCTTGACCAGTAGAATGCCGAATGCTTGATCAAAACTTGGTGGCTGAAGTGCTGCACACGGCTCGAGCCGGTGGTGCGTCGTGGGCGGATGTGTTCATGGAGGACACGGTTACGGGCGCGTTGCATTTGTTGAACGGTCAGGTCAAAGATGCGACCGGCGGCAACAATTACGGTGTTGGCGTTCGGGCGTTGTATGGCACGAAAGTCATTTATGCGTACACGAATGATTGCTCGAGGACCGGCCTGTTGGCGGTGGCAGATGCGGTCGCTCGAGCCGAGGGGAATGCGGGTTTGACGGATTCGGGTGGGCGCGGTGGTTTGGATTTCCGTCGGGCGCATTTGCCGCGTTTGTGGGAGATCAAGAATCTGCCCTCAACGACCTCGAAACGTGACAAGCTCGAGTTGGCGCGTCGGGCTGGTGCGGCTGCGGTTGGGGGCAAGATCAAAACGGTGGATGTGCGTTTTTTGGACTCTCAGAGGCGAATTTTGGTGGCGAATTCGGATGGTGATTGGTTCGAGGATGAACGCAGTTACTCGAGGTTGGTGGTCAGTGCCATCGCCGAGGATGGGAATGATCGGGAGAGTGGCATTGTTGGACCGGGTTGGGCGCGTGGCCTCGAGTGCTTCGATGGTGATGTCCCCGAACAGATTGGGCGTGAGGCGGCACGGATGGCGAACGCGATGCTCGGTGCGGTGTTTGCCCCGGCGGGAACGTTGCCGGTTGTGATTGGCAACGCCTGGGGTGGCGTGATTTTCCATGAGGCATGCGGTCACAGCCTCGAGACGACCGCGATTGAGAAGAACGCCAGTCAGTTCGTCGGCAAGATTGGGCAGCAGGTCGCCAATCCGCTCGTGACGGCGATTGACGATGGCACCATTCCAGGGATGTGGGGATCATTGCACTGCGATGACGAGGCCACACTGGTCGCCAAGACAACGCTGATCAAAGATGGAATTCTCGAGTCGTACATGGTGGATCGGGTTGGTGAGTTGAAAACCGGCTTTGCCCGCACTGGGTCTGGTCGGCGTCAGGATTACACCTTTGCGCCCGCCTCGAGGATGCGCAACACGTTCATTGACAATGGCTCGAGCACGCTCGAGGAACTGATCAAAAGCGTTTCGCACGGGTTGTATGCGCGTTCGATGGGTGGCGGTTCGGTCAGTCCGGGCACGGGTGATTACAATTTTGCGGTCTCTGAGGCGTACATGATTCGCAATGGCGAGATCGCCGAACCGGTCCGTGGCGCGAGTTTGGTCGGCAACGGGGCGCAGGATTTGATGAACATTGTCGGTGTCGCCAACGACCTCGAGATTGGTACGGGCGGCATGTGCGGTTCGGTTTCGGGCAGCATTCCGGCGGGCTTGGGACAGCCTCACATTCTGGTTTCGCAGATGACAGTCGGAGGTCGCGCATGAGTGACGATGCCAAGCAACTCAGTCTCGAGGCGGCGAAAGCGTTTTTGCTCGAGCTTGCAAAATCACGTGCAACACAACTCGAGGTCTTTGCCGAACGAAGTTCGAGCACCAGCATCAGTGCGCAAAATGGTCAGGTCGATGCATTCAATGTTTCGCGCCGGGTTGGGATTGGTTTGCGCGTCTTGCACAATGGCGCGTGGGGGTACGCACACACCGAGAACCTTTCACAGGCCGCGCTCGAACGTGCTTTTGCGATGGCGCTCGAGCATGCGGATTTGGTTGCGCCCGAACAGTTCGCGGTGATTGCCGCCTGGCCGGAACCGCCGCACGTCGGCGATTTGTACGGCGAGGGTTTGTCCGGCGTGACCGTGGATCGCAAAGTGCAGGCTGCGATTGCCCTCGAGACCAGTGCACGTGGGGCCGATCCTCGCGTGGTCACGGTCGCGTACAGCGGCTACCAGGATGGCGAGAATGAAGTCATGGTCGCCAACACCGCCGGTTTGGACCGCTCGAGCAAACAGAATTTCGCCTCGCAGTACACGTACCCGCTGGTGGCCGAGGACGGTCAGAGTAAATCGAAATTCGCTTGGGATTTTTCTCGGGAGTTCGAGACGCTCGATCCGCAACGCACGGCGCTCGAGAGTGTTGAAAAATCTTTGAAGTTGCTCGGCGCGAAACCGGCCCCGAGCGGCATGTTTCCGGTCGTGATCGAACACGAATGCCTGGCAGAATTGCTGGGGACGTTCTCGAGTTTGTTCAATGCGAAAATGGTGCAGGAGGGCAAATCACCGTTGGCGGGGAGGCTCGGGCAGCAGATCGCCAGTGAGCACGTCACGCTTCACGATGATGCGACCCGGCCCGGTGGTTTCGCCTCGAGACCGTTCGATGCCGAGGGTTATCCATCGCAGCCAATCACGCTGATCGAAAACGGCAAACTGCTGGCGTTCTTGCACAACACCGAAACAGCCGCTCGAGATGGCCAAGATTCCACCGGTCATGCCGGACGCTACGGCTATCAGGGCACGTTGACGGTGGCCCCATCGAACATGTACCTCGAGCCGGGCGATGTCTCGGTGGATGGATTACGGGCAGAAATCGAGAATGGTTTGTTCCTGACTGGCGTCTCTGGCACGCACGCTGGCGCGAACCCGTACACGGGCGAGTTCAGTCTCGAGGCCGAGGGCTTCTGGATCGAGGCGGGCAAAGTCACGCATTCACTCGAGGTCTTCACCGTGGCGGGCAACATCCTCGAGTTGCTGCTGGGCATCGAGGCGGTCGGGAATGATTTGAAATTTGGTCCACCGAACGGACTTGGCGCGTATGGTTGCCCGAGCGTGCTGGTTAAAGGCTTGGCGATTGGCGGCAAGTAGGTCTCGAGCAGTTCAAGTTATTTCGTGGCGGCCCGTTGAGCGTCGTTCAGCGCCTTCGTTGGGTCCACGCCACCCTTCAAACAACGCTCGAGTTGATCGTCCAAGATTGCCCGCCAGTCCTGAAATTCGATCAGGTGCGGGTAGTTGTAACCTCGGTCCAGGCTCTCGAGTCCGGCTTTCATGACCGGATTTTGGGCCACGTCACCCATGAGTTTGACGGCACTGCGGCGGATCGGCAGGTAGTACGATTCCTTGCTGAACCGTGCAACGTTTTCGGGTCGGGCGGCGTATTGCCAGAATTCCCAAACGGCGCGTCGCGCCTCCAGCGGCGTGTTTTTGAAGGTCACGAGTTGCGCCTCGCCGGGAATGGTTTTGCCGGGCAACGGCACGGCTGAGATTTTGAAAGCGAAGGCCGCTTGCGATTGGGCCGGGTACGCGCTGGTTGGCACGACGACCATCATGACTTTGGTGCGCAAGA
>JAYURE010000585.1:0-4030 GCA_043756345.1 Deinococcales bacterium
CTTGAAAACCCTGCCAATCTGTTCCATCAGGCCACTGAGCAGGGCCTGTTTGGTTGGAAAGTGATGCAGCAGCCCACCTTTGCTGACCCCGGCCTCGAGTGCGACTTGCTCGAGGGTGACGCGGTTGATGCCTTTGGAGACCACCAGTTGCGCGGCGGCCTGCACGAGTTTTTCTCGGGTTTCTATTGGGTTTTTCTTTGACATGTTCATACCGTCCAGTCAGACGGTTTACAATACCGTCCCGCCAGACGGTGTTCAGTGATTTTCAGCACACTCGAGCACGTGATCCGACAAAACCTCGAACCAGACGAATGCACTTCAATCCCTCAGATCTGAACCCAGGACCAAAACCGCAAGTTAAGCCCTCCTGAACACAAAATCCTGGGATGCGGGGGGTGTTTCGGCCCCAAACAATTACCGATAACCTGTATCCTCGAGCCTATAGACTCGGGCCTGTGCAGGACGGACTGCGTTCATATTTTGCCGTTCAAACTGCCAAGCCAAACGCTGACCGGGGGCGGTCACGCAGCACCGAACAGCAAACACTGCACTGCAAACACTGCACCGCATGCACAGACATTCATCAATCCTGACCCACCGCTCATTACGAGCACACGCCCCGGTTTCATCCTCGAGTGAGGCTTGAACGTTCCAGCCATAACCCCCCATGACCCGAAGCCACGCGCCAAAACGATTCCAAAGCCGCAAGACGGCAGGCGTGACGGCTAGACCAGCACGGGTTCTGAGCCGCAGCGCCCGAGTCATCGCGCTCTCGGTTGCACTCAGCCTTGGCGCGGCAGGAATCGGCAGCATCGCCGAAGCGAAAACCATCAAAATTCTCGAAGCGGACCGGCTCGAGTTACGCAACGTCATCCCGCCCGGCGGTGGCGAGGCTCAAGAACTCGTGATCATCACCGGTACGCCCGCAATCATTCAAGTCGATGATGACGAACTCGAAGCCGACCGGATCGAGTACAACAAAACCAAACGCACCCTGACCATCATCGGCAACGGCATTTACCGCACCAAAAGCGAAACGGTCGCCGCGCAAGACCTAACCGTGGACCTCGAGACGCAGGGGCTTCAGGGCGAAGACGTACTGATCTCGACCAAAGAAATCGATGTGATTGGCGTTTCGGCCGAACGGGTTCCCGGACAGTTGGATGTCGTCGATGGGTATTTCTCGCCCTGCGCCCGGTGCGGACGCACACCGAACGATTACGGCTTTCGTGCCGAATCACTGACTTTGTATCCAGGCGACCGCCTGATCGGACGCAACGTCACGGTATTGATCGCCGATGAACCCGTGATGTTCTTGCCAATTGTGGTGCTGTTGTTAAACGATCCCTCGAGACAACCACGGCTGGCGCTCAACACCGATTCAGCCAATCCAGACGGCACCACCATCGAGGCGGACCTGCCATTCGTGACCGGCGATTACGGCATCGGCTTCACGTTCTTGCGTTACTTCGAGAAACGCACACCCAGCTTCGGCATCGGCTTTGAATGGCAACTGTACAACCTGTTCGACACCACAAACACGAGCAAACTCTTCTTCCTGATCCTGCCACCCACAACAACCTCGAGCACCACCTTTGGCGTGGGTGCTCCGGCATTGCTCGCCTATCAACTCGACAGCAAAGGCGTGATCGACCTGACGCCCGGCGCGGAACCCGAAGATGCACTGCCCGAGATTAAGTACGAAGCACAAATTACTCGAGCCGACAATGGCATCAAATCCGAAGACCTGCGCGGCGTCAGCGGCACGAACAAACGCACCGATTACAAACTCAAACTCGACGTTGGTACACCCGAATACAACGCCACGTTAGAAGGCAACGGCGTCATTGACCACCGCGACCCGAAAGAGTTGACCCAAAACCAACAGCAACCCGATGATTTCGGCAGCCTAGAGTTCAGATTCACCGCGCTTGGCAATTGGTTGCCCAAATTCGAACCGTTTTCTGTGACCAGTTTTGGTTTCACGCTCGGCAACATCCGTGACCGGGTGGACAGCAACAACACCAGCGCCCGACGCGAGGCCGACACAAGTCCGTACATCTCGGCGGGACGCTTCACAATTCAATACGGATTGGCCTTCAACCAACCACTCTGGGAAGGTGCGAACCTGACCGCCAGTCAAGGCTTCACGGGCCGGTACTACACGACCCGCAACTCGAACCTTGAAGACCCAACACAACCCGGCGAGTTTGAACGCAACATTCAAACCAACCTGACAGCCGGATTCACGCAAACACTGCTCGGAGGAAACCTGACGTTTGGCGCGAATTACAACTACGCGATCAGCGAGGGCGAAAGCCCCTTCGCCGATGGCTTCAATTTCGGCAGGCGACCCGCGAGTGAAACCGGATCATTAAACATAGGCGCACGACCATTCGATTGGCTGAGCTTATCCGCCAGCGATTCGATCAATTTTCGCAAAACAGAATTCAAATGGGACCCCGCCAATTTCGGAGCCAACCTGAATGCCACGCAAGGCAATCCAATCACGGCAAACTCGAGCCTGACCTTTGACATCGAACGCGGCGAAGCGCAACTCTGGAATTTCAGCACCGGCAGCACCACCCCGAGCGGCTTCAGTTTCAACGTCTCGTTCGGTTACGATTTTGTGACCACAGACGAACGCCGCAATCAACAGCCGAACACCCGATTGCTCGAGGACCGTTGGACCGACTGGAACAGCACCATCGGCTATCGCACCGAGGACAGCAAATTCAACGCCAGCCTGGGATTGCGCCTGAACCTCAACACTGGCGACGCGATCTCCTGGACCTTCTCGAGTGGCGCAACCGTCGGTGATCGTGACACGCCAGTCACGCTGTCCTTGAACGAAACGTACTCGCCATTGCAGGACCTGAACAACACCATCAACGATCCCATAAACACACCCATGCCGACACCAGTAACACCACCACGGTTGGATGGCAGTTTCAGCGTCAACTGGGCCAATTACCGTTTTGGTTTCAACCACAATTTTGATTGGCGCAACTTTGAATACAGAGCCAACAACCCATCACCACCCAGCAGCGTCAACTTCAATCTGGCCAGCACCTCAAGCAGCGAAAACGGCACGCAAGAACCCATTCCCGGCGAGATTCCCAACGCTTGGACCAGCAGTTGGAACGTTCAACTCGGCAGTCGCCTCGACCTCGATCCGGTCGAATTTTTTGATACGAAACTCAACGGCACACTGCAACTCTCGAGCAACCCGTTGACCCTGAACGCCAATGCCGTTGTCAGTTTGCCGGACCGTAACCGCCGTGACATCGAACTGAGCAATTTCAGCATTGACCTGGGTTGGGACATCATTCCAGGCATCGCCTTACAGGGTGGTATCAATTACAACCGCTTCTGGGGACAGGATTTTTCCAAACCTCAAGACGCCTTCACTTTCACACCATTGGGATTAACGATTGCGCTCGCCGGTGAAGGCTCGAGTAAACCCGACGTGTTCCTGACGATGCTGCTTTCCGGGACGTACACCTTCCAATCCGAAAATCCGGGAGCGCCCTTCTACACGCCCGCCAGCGGTGGCACGGGTGGTTTTAGCGGCTTGCGTCCCAAATTTGTTTTGACCTTCGACCGGTGCTGCTGGTCGTTGCAACTGACCTTCGATGCCAGCCGCCTTGACGGGGCCAGCTTCAGCCTGAGCTTCAAACTGCCCGTCGGTGGAAGCAAAGACTTGATCACCGCCGACAACAGCGGCATCAAATTTCCAGCCTTGCCATTCATTCCAGCGATCAAACCGTAAACTCCCATCACCTAAGAAGCTCATGTAAGCAGTCAGGAGAACCCATGCACGCTCGAGAACGCTTCAATATCAACGCTCGTAACCCGGTCTCGAGCCTGATCTCGAGCCTGATCATTGGTTCATTGATCGCCTGCACCGGTTCATTCGAGGGTGGCAACAGCAGTGCCAGGCTCGTCTTTGCCGTTCCTGCCACCAACACCACCAACTGCCTGAACGACGCAGGCACAAGCCTGCCCATTGCCGTCGGCATCGGACTGC